>DASQGM010000223.1:0-4961 GCA_035632615.1 bacterium
TCCGGACGCCTGCATGTGGAGTTGCTGGCGGGCGAGGACCGGGACGAAGACATTGAAGTTCATCGCGAAGAAGCTGAGCACGCCGAGCGTGGTCAACACCCACAGCACGCGCGGCGTGCGGCGGATGAAGACGACGCCCTCCCGCATCTGCAGCAGCAGGCCGGCGCCCGGCGCGACCTCCACCCGGCCGTTTTCGCGGATCGCGAGCAGCGCGGCGATCACGGCCACGAAGCTCGCGGCGTTTGCGAGGAACGCGATGCCGACGCCCCACGCGGCAATCACCAGCCCCGCGAGCCCCGGGCCGATGAGGCGGGCGCCGTTGAAGATGGACGAGTTGAGCGCGATCGCGGCGGGCAGGTCCTCCACCCCGCCCACCATCTCCACCACGAACGCCTGGCGCGCGGGGGTGTCGAAGGCATTCACGATGCCGAGCATCGTGGCGAGGACCGCCACGTGCCAGAAGCGGACGGCCCCGGTGATCGCAAGGAGGCCGAGCGTGAGCGCGAGCACCAGGAACAACGACTGGGTGACGACGATGAGAAGGCGCTTCGGCAGGCGGTCCACGACCACGCCGGCCGCGAGCGAACAGACGAGGACCGGCGCCCACTGAAGCGCGCTGATCACCCCGAGCAGGAACGGAGAGTTCGTGAGGGTCAGCACGAGCCACGCCTGCCCCACGGTCTGCATCCAGCTGCCGATCAACGACACCAGCTGGCCGAAGAAGAAGAGGCGGTAGCTCCGGTGGCGCAGCGGCGCGAGGATCGGCCACACCGCGAGCCGCGGCGGGACGGTCACGCCGGCCAGAATCCCAGGCGCTGCGCCCCCTCGACGAGCGCCCGGGTATACGGGTGCTGCGGCGCGGCGAAGAGCTGGCGGGTGTCCGCCGCCTCGACGATGTGCCCCCCGCGCATGACGTGGACGACGTCGGCCATCTGGGCAACGATGCCGAGATCATGCGTGATCAGCAGGAGCGACATTCCCAGATCGCGCTGCAGCCGGGAGAGAAGGTCGAGGATCTGCGCCTGAACCGTCACGTCGAGCGCCGCGGTGGGCTCGTCGGCAATCAGCAGCGACGGCCCGGGTGCGATCGCCGCGGCAACCAGCACGCGCTGCCGCTGCCCGCCTGACAGCTCGTGCGGGTAGCGGCGCAGCAGGTCCCGGTCGAGTCCCACCCGAGCGAGCGCCTCCGCCGCCCGCTCGCGCGCCCCCCGACGGCCGAGGTGTGCGACGATCCCTTCCATCACCTGTTCGCCGATGGACATCACAGGGTCGAGCGCAGCCGACGGCTCCTGAAAGATCATCGCGACCCGCCGGCCCCGCACGCCCGCCAACTCCCGCTCCGACAGCGGCACGAGGTCGGTGCCGTCCAGCACGATGCGACCGGCGGTGATCCGGGCGTCGACGGGGAACAGCCGGAGCACGGCATACGCGGTCATCGACTTGCCCGCGCCGCTGCCTCCCACCAGCGCCGAGGTCTTCCCGGGCGGGACGTGGAGCCAGACGTCATCGAGGACCGGCAGGTTCCCCGAGGGGCGCGTGATCGCGACGCTGAGCCCCTCGATCCTCAGTTCCCCGCCGCGCGCCCTGGTCTCGGCCGAGGCGGACGCGGTCACGGCGTCTCGCGGCGGCGCCGGCGCGGGAAGCGCTCCTCGAACAACACGTACATCAGCGGGATCAGCAGCAGCGTGAGCGCCGTCGAGACCGCGAGCCCGCCGATCACCGCGCGGGCGAGCGGCATGTTCGTCTCCGCCCCTTCGCCGAGCCCGAGCGCCATCGGGACCATCCCGAACACCGTCGCGAGCGCGGTCATGAGGATCGGGCGCAGTCGGATCCGGCCGGCCTGAATCACGGCCGCGTGGGCAGCCAGCCCCTGCGCCTGTTGCTTGTTCGCGTAGTCCACGAGCAGAATGCCGTTGCTGACCACGATGCCGATCATCATGATGACGCCCATGAACGAGATGATCGAAAGGGTGGTGTGCGTGAGCAGCAGCATCCAGATGACGCCGATGAAGCCCAACGGCACCGTGAACATGATCACGAACGGATCGACGAGGGATTGGAACTGCGACGCCATGATCATGTACACGAGCATCAGCGCCATCACCATCGCGAACCCCAGGCTGGCGAACGCCCCCGACTGCGCCTCGGTCTGACCGGCCATGTGGTAGGTGAAACCCGCCGGGAGCGGCAACCGGTTCATCTCGCTCACGATGTCCTGGGAGACCGCGCCGAGCGGCCGGTTCACCACGTTGGCCGTCACGTCGATCACGCGCTGTTCGTTCTTCCGGTTGATTTGCAGCGGCGTGCTGCCGAGCGAGATCCGCGCGACGTCGCGCAGGTGAATCGGCACCATCGACTGCGGCGCCGAGTTCACGGCGGCCGGATCCGGCAGGGTGTTGAGCGGCACGCCGCCCAGGTCCTCGGGTTGCGACCGGTACTGCTGTTGGAGCTGGACCACGAGGTTGTACTCGTTGCCGCTCACCGGATCGATGAACTGGCTCGCCGTCGCGACATTCCCGGCGATCGCCGTGTTGATCGCGTTCGCGACCACGGTCGGGGTCAGCCCCAGTCCCGCCGCCTTCTCCTTGTCGATGTTCACGTTGAAGTCGGGGGACTGGCCACGCGGGGTGATCTGGACGTCGGCGGTCCCGGGGACGGCCGCCACCATCGCCCCGACCTGTTGGGCGAGTTGCTGACCGGCCGCCTGATCGTACCCGAGCAGCTGGATGTCGATCGGCGCCGCGGAGCCGAAGTTGACGACGGCGTGCTCCAACCCGCCCGTCTGGATGAACGTGAGCACGCCGGGGAACCGCCCGGCGATCGCGCGGCGGACGTCGTTCGCGTACTCGTCGGCCGACTTCGTCCGGTGCGTCGGCGACACGAGGCGCACGCTGATGTTCCCGTAGTTCTGGCCGGCGTTCGACCCGAACCCACCCCCGTTCGCCGGCACGCCGGAGTTCGTGTACAACGCGGTCACCGCGCGGGCCGGGATCGTCTGATGAACGATGCCGGCGATCTGCTCAACGACGGCCGACGTGGTCTGCACCGCGGTCCCCTGGGGCGCCTGCACCTGGATCGAGAACTGACTCTCGTCCGTCTGTGGGAAGAACTCGCTCCCGATCCCGCGTGCGGCCAAGAGCGAGATCACGAACACCGCGGCGATCGCCCCGAGCACCACCAGGCCGTGGCGGAGCGTCCACTCGAGCGACCGCAGGTACTGCGCGTCGATCTCCTCCATCATGCGCTCGCTCCACCGGACAAACCGAGGGATCAGGCCGTTGCCGGTCATCTCTTCGCCGGTTGTCGATCGAAGCAGCCGGAGGCTCAACAACGGGTCGATCGTCATCGAGACCACGTAGGAGGCGACGAGTGCGAAGATCACGGTCAGCGCCATCGGCACGAACAGGCGTTGCGCGATGCCACTCAGGAACACCACCGGGAAGAACACGGCAATGGTCGTCGACGTGGAGGCGAGCACCGGGAGGCCGACCTCCTGCGTCGCGTTGAGCACCGCCTGGAGCACCGGCGTCCCCGGCACCGACAGGTGGCGCGTGATGTTCTCGCGGACGACGATCGCGTCGTCCACGAGACGGCCGATCGCGAGCGTGAGGCCGCCGAGCGTAAAGATGTTCAACGTCTGTCCGGAGAAGTACAGCAGCAGCAGCGCGGAGGAGACCGACAGCGGGATACCGATACTGACGATCACCACGCTCCAGAGGCTGCGCAGGAACACGAGCACGACGAGAAACGTCAGCAGCGCGCCGATCAACGCCTCGTGCGCGAGAGTCGAGATCGCCGCGCGGATGTACTGCGACTGGTCGAAGGACAGCGTCAGCGTCACGCCCTTCGGGATTCCCGTCAAGCCCGGGAGCGCCGCGCGGACCGCGTTCACGACCCCGATCGTGTTCGCGTCCGGCTGGCGCGCCACGAAGAGCAGCACGCCCGGTCTGCCGTCGACGTGCACGATCTGGGACTGGGTCGCTGCGCCGTCGACGACTTGGGCGACGTCTCCGACGTGCACCGGGATGCCGTTGTTGGTCGCGACCACAACGTGCTGGATCTGCGGGACGTTCTGCAGCAACGTCGGCACGTTCAGCTGGTAGTTGATCTGCGGGTTCTGGATATTGCCGGCCGGGATCAGCGCGTTGTAGCTGCTGATCGCGGTGATCACGTTCTGCAGCGTCAGCCCGGTCGCCTGGAGCTTGTTCGGATCGACGTTGACGTTGATCTGCCGCAACAGACCGCCGTTCACGAACGCCTGCGAGACGCCCGGGATCCGCTCGAGCTGCGGCTCGATCGTGTTGTAGGCGAGGTCGTACAACTGGCGGGCGTCGAGGCCGCCGCCGCCGACGACGACCTGGACGACCGGGATGTTCGAGATGTCGAACTTCAACACGAACGGCTGTGACACGCCGGTGGGCAGGTTCCGCAGGGCCCGCTGGACGTTCTGAATCACCTCGATCTCGGCCACGTCGAGGTTCGCGCCCCAGCCGAACCAGATCTGGATGTTGCTGCTGCCCTGCCTCGTCGTGGACAGGATCTGGGTCACGCCGGCGACGCGTGTCACGGCCTGCTCGAGCGGATAGGTCACGGTCCGCTCCATCGTCTCCGGGCTGGCCCCGTTGTAGTTGGTCTGCACGGAGATGACCGGGATCGTGATCTGCGGGAACAGGTCGCGCGGAAGGCGCTGCAGCCCGATCTGGCTCAGCACGATGACGGCGATGCACACCATCAGGACCATGACCGGGTTGCGAACCGCCGCGCGGGTCAGAAACACGGGACTCTCTCCACCGCTCCTACAAGCCGACCGGGGATGCCTTCACGGGCTGCCCCTCCCGCACCTGGTCGGACCCGCGAAACACGATCAGGTCCGACGCGGTGATGCCGCCTGTGATTTCGACGAGCGCACCCGTTTCGCGCCCGACCGTGACCTGACGTTGCGTCGTCTTGCCGTCCACCAC
>DASQGM010000224.1:0-6031 GCA_035632615.1 bacterium
GCCGCGGACGATGTCGGCGTTATCACGCTCGGTGAACAGGGGGTGGAGATCGATGTGGATCGCCCGCTTGAGCAGGTCATCCGACCTCGGGAACATTCCCTTCTCGAGCCTGGCCTGCCCCTTGTAGTGCGGACAGTCCCAGGCGCAGGGGCGCTTCGCGAACATTCGGCGCTCGATGATCTGGTCGAAGTGGTAGTAGACATGCTGGCCGCTGTCCCACGCCACGCTGTTCTGGATCCCCTCGGCGCCGAGCGCCCTGCTGAACCGCCGCGCGTCATCCGCGTCCGGGAGGGAGAACATCAAGGTAGCCCCGGTGTCGCCCGCCGCGTCCGGCAGGGGCCGCACCGCTACCCCCGGCGTGCCGGTCAACCCGTCGAGGATCATCGCTTTGTGCGCGCGCATCTGCTCGATGATCCATTCGATCCGGCGGAGCTGCACGAGGCCGATCGCCCCGGCGATCTCTCCCATCCGGTAGTTGACGCCGATCATGAGCGGGTGGCCGGCCGGGATCGTCTCATCCAGCTCCTGGATCCGCATCGAGCCCTGGTCGTGGTAGCGGAAGGCGCGCTCGTACAGGGCCGGGTCGGCGGTCGCCACGATGCCGCCTTCCCCCGTCGTGATGACCTTGTGGTACTGGAGGCTGAACGCGCCGATATCGCCGAGCGTGCCGAGACGACGCCCCCGATACCGGCCGCCGACGGCCTGCGCCGCGTCCTCGAGGACGCAGAGGTGATGTCGCCGCGCGAGATCCAGCAGCGGGTCCATGTCCGCCCCGGCGCCGCGCATGTGCACGGGCAGGAGCGCCGCCGTGCGCGGCGTAACCGCCGCGGCCGCTGCGGTCGGGTCCAGCGTGAGCGATTCGTCGATGTCCGCGAACACCGGGACGGCGCCGACGGCAACCACCGCGTTGATCGTGGCCACCCAGGTGTACGTCGGGACGATCACCTCGTCGCCCGGTCCCACGCCGAGCGCGGCGAGTCCCGTGATCAGAGCCGCAGTTCCCGACGTGACCGCGACGGCGTGCCGCGTGCCCACCGCGTCGGCGAACGCCCTCTCGAACTGCGCGACGCGTCCGAGCGGCCTGGGTCCATAGTGGCGGAACAGACTCTGGCTATCCAGAACCTCCATCACGGCCGCCTTTTCCTCGGCGCCGATCAGGAGGCCGCCCGGGTAGCCCGGGAGGAGCGGGGTGGTGCGGATCGGCGTGCCGCCGTCGATGGCGAGAGGTTCTCCAGCGTGCCGGCTCATGGTTTCCCTCCTGTCGCCGCAAGCGATCGGCCTATCCGGGAGACTCTACTGGTCTCTGGGCGGCAGAGCGTCGACTCGGTCGCCGCGCGGCACGGCCGCACAGCCGGAACACCGCATCGCCGCGATGGCGCTCGCGAGCGTGGTATCGGATCGCTGCCGATGTGTTCCCGGAGGTGGAGAGGATAACCTGCCTCGCACCGACAAGACTCTTTTCGCGCCGGATCCGGTGCGGGCTCCGGAGGGGGGACGTCGTCGGTGACGATCAAGGTCGGGCTCGTGGGAGCGGGGACAATGGGCCGGCGCCACCTCGAGGCGCTCGCGCGCGACGCCCGGGCGCGGATCGTCGGTGTCGCCGACGTCGTCGAGGCGGTGGCACGGGCATCGGCCGACAAGATCGGTGTCGCCGCCTGCCGCGATCTCGCGGACCTGGTCACGCTCGGCGTGGATGCCGTGTTCGTGACGCTCCCGAACGTGTACCATGGTCCGCTGGTCCTCGACGCGCTCGCCCGGGGCCTGCACGTGTTCTCCGAGAAACCGATGGCGACCACCCTGGAAGAGGGACGGGCCATCGTCGCACAGGTCCGCCGCGGGCGTGCCGTCTACCAGATGGGATTCAACCGGCGCTGGGCTCCGGCGTACCGGTTCCTCCGGGACCAGATCGACGCCGGGTTCGAGCCGTACTCCGCGAACGTGAAGATCAACGACGGAGACATGCTGACCCCGAGCTGGTACACGAACGTGGCGGTATCGGGGGGATTTATGTACGATACCGCGGTGCACTTGATGGACATGATCGCCTGGTTGATCGGGCCCGTCGAGACGGTGTCCGCGCTGGGGCGCCGGAGCTGTTACCCGGACTACGACGACATCGCCATGGTGCTGCGGTGCCGGGGCGACCGGCCGGTGGCGCTGACCACGTGCGGCCACGCGTCGTGGGCGGCGCCGCAGGAACGGGTCGAACTGTACGGCGACCATGCGCTGCTCACGTCCGAGGACCTCGAGCGCGTGCGGCTGACGACCCGCGAGACGCCCGGCGCCGATTGGCAGTTGCTGTCCGCGTCGGATGATCTCACCCGCTGGGGATACGTCGACGAGGATCGCGCGTTCATCGACGCCTGCGTGGCAGAGGGCGTGCCTCCGGTCGGCGTGGACGACGCGTTTCACAGCCTGGCCATCCTGACGGCGGCGTACGAGAGCCTGCGCGGAGGCGGGGGGCCCGTCTCCGTCGCCGAGAGGTGAGACGATGTACCTGGCGTGCAGCTCCCAGTCCTACAACGACGCGCTCGCGGCCGGCCACCTCACCCTGACCGCCTGGTTTCGGCTCGCGGCCGAGGACCTCGGGCTCCTGGCGATCGAGCTGGAGGACAAGCATATCGGGGAGCCGACGCCGGCGCGCCTCGACGACCTGCGCGCGGCGGCCGCGCGCTACGGGCTCGAGATCGTCAACATCGCCCTGATGAACAACTTCGGCGTTGAGGACGCGGATCGGCGCGTCCGCGAGGAGTCCCGCACCGTCGAGTGGATGACCGCCTCCGGGCGCCTCGGTTCCCGCTTCCTGCGCACCTTCGCCGGCTGGCCGGAGGGAGATCGCGCGGCGCGCTGGCCCGCCATGCTGGCGTCCCTGCGGGCGGTGTGCGCCAGGGCGGAACAGGCCGGCGTCCGGCTGGTCATGGAGAATCACAACCACGGCGGCTTCGTGCAGACCGCAGCGGACGTGGAGGCGATCCTCGCCGGCGTCGGCAGCCCGGCCCTGGGGCTGCTGCTCGACACCGGGAACTACCTCGACGGGCTGCCGTCGATCGCCCGAACGGCATCGCGCGCCTGGCACGTGCATGCCAAGTGCACGCGCATCGCCCCGGACGGGCGCGACGAACGGGTGGACAACGAGCGCGCGTTGCGCATCCTCGCCGAGGCCGGGTACGCGGGATGCGTCTCGGTCGAGTACGAGGGCGAGGAGGCAGGCCGCACGGCCGTGCCCCGCGCCGTCGCGCGTCTGCGCAGCGCGCTCGGCGCGTAGGCGCGGCCGGCCGCGGAGGCTGCCCGGTGAGCCGTCCGCCTCAGATCTGCGTCGTCGGGTCGTCGAACGTCGACCTGATCGCGCGCGTGCCGAGGTTTCCACGACCCGGTGAGACGCTCGAGGGCCGCTCGTTCCACATCGGGTACGGGGGCAAAGGCGCCAATCAGGCCGTGATGGCCGCCAAGCTCGGCGCCCGTGTCACGATGGTGACGCGCGTGGGCCGGGACGTGTTCGGGGACGGCTTGTTGCGCAACTTCACGCAGCACGGGATCGACACGACGCACGTGCACGTGGACGAGGAGCGGTCGTCGGGCGTGGCGCCGATCCTGGTGGACGACACCGCGGAGAACGAGATCGTGATCGTGCCCGGGGCCAACTACGGCCTCTCGCCCGACGACGTGGGCCGCGCCGTGGCGGCGCTCCAGGCGGCGGACGTCGTGATCGGCCAGCTCGAGGTGCCGATCGAGGCGACGCTCGAGGCGTTCCGCGCGGCGCGGGCCGCTGGCGTGCGGACGATCCTGAACCCGGCTCCGGCCGCACCTCTATCGGACGACCTCCTCGCGCTGACCGATCTCTGCGCCCCGAACGAGGCGGAGGCGGAGATGCTGACCGGGCGGCCCGTCGCCACCGCGGACGCGGCGGCGGGGGCCGCGGGCGCGCTGCGCGCTCGCGGCCCCCGCACGGTGATCATCACGCTCGGACGACGCGGGGGCGTGCTCGTCGACGCGGACGGGGCGCACCACGTTCCCGCGATTCCGGTCGAGGCCGTGGACGCGACGGGCGCGGGTGACGCGTTCATCGGCAGCCTCGCGGTGTTTCTCGCCGAAGGACACACGGCGCGCGAGGCAGCGCGGCGCGCGAACGCGGTCGCCGCGCTGTCGGTGACCGCGCTCGGCGCTCAGACCTCGTTCCCGGAGCGCGCCGCGGCGGACGCGTTTCTTGCCGCCCGAGGGTTGACGTGACGGGATGACGACCGTGCTCGTGTCGGGAGCGCACGGGTTGATCGGATCCGCGCTGGTCCGCGACCTCCTCGCCGCGGGCGATCGGGTGATCCGGCTCACCCGGGCCGGCGGCGCCGTGGCGGCGGACGAGGTTGTCTGGGACCCGGGCGCGGGACGGATCGATGCCACCCGTCTGGAGGGTATCGACGCGGTCGTGCACCTGGCCGGCGAGAGCATCGCCCAGGCGCGGTGGACGGCCGAGCGCAAGGCGCGGATCTGGCGCAGCCGCGTCGACGGCACGACGCTCCTGGCCCGCGCGGTCGCCGACCTCGCGAGTCCGCCTCCGACGATGGTCTGCGCGTCGGCCGTGGGGTACTACGGCGATCGAGGCGACGAGATATTGAAAGAGGAGAGCCATCCGGGGACCGGGTTTCTGGCAGATCTGTGCCGCGAGTGGGAGGCGGCGGCGGAGCCTGCGCGCGCCAGGGGAATCCGGGTCGCTCACCTTCGGACGGGGACGGTGCTGTCCGGGGGCGGCGGCGCGCTGCCGCGGTTGCTGCCGCTGTTCCGGCTCGGCCTCGGCGGCGCGATCGGAAGCGGGCGACAATACATGAGCTGGATCGTGCTCGCCGACGCGATCGGGGCGATCCGGCACGTCCTGGCGCGGGACGAGCTCGCCGGGCCGGTGAACCTCGTCTCGCCGCGCCCCGTAACCAATCGCGAGTTCACCCGCGCCCTGGCTCGCGCGGTGCGGCGCCCCGCCGTGCTGCCGGTGCCGGCGCCGATGCTGCGCCTGGTGTTCGGCGAACTCGCCGATGAAACGCTACTGGCCAGCACCCGCGCCGAGCCGGCGCGGCTCCTGGGAACAGGATACGTGTTCCGGCTGCCGGGCCTCGACGGTGCCCTCGCGGCGCTGCTAAACTCAGACCCGCGGTGAGTCGGGTGCCACTCCCGGCCGGCACTCGGTGAGGTGACGCGCTGGCGTCGCCGCGGTTCGGACGGTAAGATACAGGCATGGACGCCGCCCGCCCCGCCGTGCTTGTCCTCGACCCCCGCGACACCGTCGCCGTGGCGGTGACGCCGCTCCAGCCGGGCAAGGTGGTCGAAGCGGTCCGCGGCGACGGGGCCGTATGGGTCACCGTCGACGGACTGATCCCGTTCGGGCACAAGATTGCGATCGCCCAGATGGACGCTGGCGATCCCGTGGTGAAGTACGGCGAGGTGATCGGGTATGCGCTCGCCGCTATTCGCCCCGGGCAGCACGTCCACGTGCATAACGTCCGCAGCGATCGTGCAGGGGCAGGCCATGCATGAGACCCGGCCGGCCGTGCTGCGAGGGCGGCGCCGGCCGGGCGGGGCCTGTGGGATCCGCCACCACCTGCTCGTCATTCCCTCCGTGCTCTGCTCCGCGCAAGCGGCGAAGGTCATCGCTGAGGGGATCCCCGGCTCGGTTGCGATCGAGCACCAGCACGGGTGCTCTCAGCTCGGCGGCGACGCGCGCCTGACCGAGCAGATCCTGACCGGGCTCGGCACCCATCCCAACGTCGCGGGAACGCTCGTGGTTGGGCTAGGCTGTGAGACGGTCCAGGGAACATCGCTGTACCGGGCGATCGAGGGCCGCGGGCAGCGCGCCGCGTTTGTCGGCGTGCAACAGGCCGGTGGGACCCTCGCGGCCATCCGCGCCGGCCGCGAGGCGCTCGCTCGGCTGCGCGACGCGGCGGCCGCCGATCCCGAAGGACTGATCGCCTGGGATGACCTTTGTGTCGGCGTCGAGGCCGCGTGGCTGTCCCTTCCGGAGTCCCAGGCGGCCGTGTTCGTGGAGGTG
>DASQGM010000225.1:0-4117 GCA_035632615.1 bacterium
ACCGAGTCACGTGGTATGTGGACCGCTTGATCCAGGACGCCAAGGACACCGCCCTCACACTGGCCCGGTACGGCCACCGCGTTCCGCTGCCGCCCCGAATCCGGGTCGGCGGCGGGCGGGTCCGCTCGGCCTTGCATTCGATGCTCTACATCCTCAGGACGGGTGGTCACATCACGCCGTACGACGAAGTGGTGGGTCAGAGGCTCGCGCACGTCGTGTCGGGCGGGGACGTGCCCGAGGGAACCTGGGTGTCCGAGGACTACCTGCTCGATTTGGAGCGGGAGGCGTTTCTCAGCCTGTTGGGCGAAGCTAAGACGCAAGAACGGATCCGGCACATGCTCCGAACCGGGAAGCCGCTGCGCAACTAGGGGCACGCCCGGTGGGTCCGTCACGGAAAGGCCCACGGCCCCACGCATCGGATCTTCTGAGCGATGCCTGGGCCGGGCGATGGAGGGCCGGGCATGCGTGATGCGCTGATCGTTTCTGCCGTGCGAACGGCCGTCGGCAAGGCACCGCGGGGGACGTTACGGGACACGCGGCCCGACGAGCTGGCCGCGGCCGTCATCCGCGAAGCGGTCCGGCGCGTCCGGGGACTCGACCCCTCGGTCGTCGAGGATGTGGTGCTGGGATGCGCCCTGCCGGAGGGCGAACAGGGGTTGAACATGGCACGGGTGGCATCGCTCCGGGCCGGGCTCCCGGTGACGACGTGCGCGCAGACGATCAATCGGTTCTGCTCCTCGGGTCTGCAGGCGATCGCCATCGCGGCGTATGAGGTCATGACCGGCCAGGTGGACGTGGCCGTCGCGGGGGGCGTCGAGAGCATGAGTCTCGTGCCGATGCGCGGGAACAAGTACGCGCCGAACCCCCACCTCACGGCGGCTTGGCCGGAGGTGTTCATGTCGATGGGCTTGACGGCCGAGCACGTCGCCCGCCGGTTCGGGGTCTCCCGCGCGGATCAGGACGGGTTCAGCCTCCGGAGCCACCGGCGCGCGAGCGCCGCGGCCGGTGCGGGTCGATTCTCCGAGGAGATCCTCCCGCTCCCCGTCACCCGGTGGGAAGACGGCAGCGGTCGGCCGGAGCCGCGCGAGGTCGTATTTTCCGCCGACGAAGGCATCCGCGCGGACACGTCGTTGGACAGGCTCGCGGCGTTGGCTCCGGTCTTCGCCCGCGACGGCGTCGTCACCGCCGGCAACTCCTCACAAACCAGCGACGGCGCGGCGGCGGTGGTGGTGATGGCCGACGACGCGGCCGAGCGCTTGGGGGTCGCTCCGCTCGGCGTCTTCCGATCGTTCGCCGTCGCAGGGGTGGCCCCGGAGATCATGGGCATCGGGCCGGTGGATGCGGTCCCGAAGGCGTTGCGCAAGGCGGGGGTGCGGCCGCAAGACGTAGACCTGATCGAGTTGAACGAAGCGTTCGCGTCGCAGGCGATCGCCGTGGCGCGGGCGCTCGAGCTCGACGAGGAGCGGCTCAACGTCAACGGCGGCGCCATCGCGCTCGGGCATCCCCTCGGGTGCAGCGGCGCGCGGATTACCGTCACCCTGCTGCACGAAATGCGGCGGCGGCGCGCCCGATACGGCGTGGCGACGATGTGCATCGGCGGCGGCATGGGCGCCGCCGGCGTTTTTGAGCGCGCGCCGGGCTGACGCGCGACCGGCGGGCGCGGGCGCGAGAGATCACATCGCGGAGCTCAAGGGGGGCGTCATGGATGTCACGAGCCTGACCGCCGGGGGTAGTTTTCTCGTCACCATCCCGACGTCGCTCGACGTCTGTACGCCGGAGGACCTGTCCGAGGAGCATCGACTCGCGGCCCGGACCCTCCGCGCGTTCCTCGACGCGGAAGTCGAGCCGCGGACGGCCGAGCTGGAAACGCAGAGTTTTTCTCTCGTGCGGGAACTTCTGCGGAAGCTCGGGGCGCTGGGGTTTCTCGGCGTGGACATTCCGGAAGCGTACGGAGGAACCGGGCTCGACTTCATCACGTCACTGTTGGTCGCCGAAACCATGAGCCGTGGTTCGTTCGCCGTATCCGTCGGCGCCCATACCGTGATCGGCACGCTTCCGATCGTCTACTTCGGGACGGAGGAGCAGAAGCGACGCTATCTGCCGGGCCTCGCCAGCGGCGACCTCGTCGGTGCGTACGCGCTGACCGAGCCGACCGCCGGCTCCGACGCGCTGGGCGCCCGTGCGCGGGCCGTGCGCACCACGGACGGACGCGACTACCTGCTCACCGGGACGAAGCAGTTCATCACGAACGCGGGATTCGCCGACGTCTTCACGACCTACGCCAAGGTGGACGGCGAGCGCTTTACGAGCTTCATCGTCGATCGACAGACCGAGGGACTGGTGATCGGCCCGGAGGAACACAAGATGGGGATCAAGGGCTCCTCCACGGCCAGCCTCTTCTTCGACAACGCCCGCGTGCCGGCGAGCAACATGCTGGGCGAGGACGGCGGCGGTCACCGCGTGGCGCTGAACATCCTCAACATCGGCCGCCTGAAGCTGGGGACCTCGTGCCTGGGGGCCGCCAAACACGCGGTGCGCCAAGCCGTCGCTTACGCGAAGGAGCGTCAGCAGTTCGGCCGTGCCATCGCGTCGTTCGGGCTCGTCCAACAGAAGCTCGCGCAGATGGCCGTGCGCGTCTACTTGCTCGAAAGCGTGATCTACCGCGCCGGCGGGCTCATTCAGGCGGCGAGACAAGTGCTGGACACGCCCGCCGGGGCCGTCGAAGAGTACGCGATCGAGTGCGCGATCGGCAAAGTGTACGGCTCGGAGGTCTCAGGATTCGTCATGGACGAGCTCGTGCAGATCTTCGGCGGCTACGGGTTCATCGAGGACTACCCCGCGGCGCGCGCCTACCGCGACGCCCGCATCAGCCGCATCTACGAGGGGACGAACGAGATCAACCGCCTGCTGATCACCAGTATGCTGCTCCGGCGGGGGCAGCGGGGGCGCTTGCCGTTAACCGCGGCGCTGCGAGACGCTGTTGAGAAGGCACGAAACGCGCCCACGCCTTCCGGAGACGGACCGCTCGCGGACGAGCGGCGCCAGGTCGAGATGGCCAAGACGGCGTGCCTGCTCGCCGCTGCCGCCGCCGTGCAAGCGTACGGCGAAGTGCTCCAAGAACCTCAGGAGATCCCGGCGTGGATCGCCGACCTGGTGATCGACATCTTCGCGATGGAGAGCGGGCTGCTGCGAACGCTGCGGGCCCTGGACCACGGGCGGCTCGTGGACGCCAAGGTCGATCTGCTCCGGGCGGGAATCGACCGCGGCCTTTCGCGGGTGGACGCGGTATGCCGGCAGATCCTCGCGGCGACGCTCGAGGGCGACGAACTGCGGGCGCGGCTCGCGGCCGTGCGCCGCCTCCTGCCGGAGGCGCGGCCGGGCGCGATCCCGCTGCGGCAGCGCATCGCCGGGCGACTCCTCGACGCCGGCGCCTATGTCACGTAGCCGGCCTCCGTGACCCGGGATGCGCCCGGAATGACGCTCGGCCACACCAGACGCGACAAGAGGGGAGCGTGCCCATGGCGACGATGCGGTTTGCGCTGACCCTGCCCACGATGCTCGAGCGGGCTGAGCGATTCTTCCCCAACAAGCCGATCGTGTCCAGGATCTCGACCGGGATCTTCCGGTACACATACCGCGAGTGCGGGCAGCGGGTCCGGAAACTTGCGTCGGCCCTTGCGGATCTGGGGGTGCGCAAGGGCGATCGCGTCGCCACGCTCGCGTGGAACCACCACCGTCACCTGGAAGCCTACTTTGCGGTCCCGTGTCTCGGCGCGGTCCTCCATACGCTGAACCTGCGTCTGCCGCCGGCGCATCTCGTCCACATCATCAACCACGCCGCCGACAAAGTGATCCTCGTGGACGCGGACCTGCTCCCGCTCCTCGAGTCGATCGCGCCGCAGTTGCAGACCGTGGAACGCTATGTCGTGATGGGCGAGGACCCCCAAGTCTCGACCGTCCTGCCGCACAGCGCGTCGTACGAACAGATCGTAGCCGCGGCTGCGCCGATGGGGCCGTGGCCGGCGCTGGACGAGTGGGACCCGGCCGCGATGTGCTTCTCATCGGCCACGACCGGGCTGCCGAAGGGCGTCACCTACACCCATCGCGCCCTGTGGCT
>DASQGM010000226.1:0-4859 GCA_035632615.1 bacterium
GACCTTCCCGTCGTTCGTGATCGGAACGGTGTTCGTGCTGGTGTTTGGGCTCGTTCTGCACTGGTTCCCCGCGACGGGCTACGTCGCGTTCTCCGACGATCCGGCCAGCCACCTGCGCCACCTCGTCCTGCCCGCCCTCACGCTCGGGCTCACGTTCGCGCCGGTCGTCCTACGCATGACACGCGCGGGCATGCTCGAGACGCTGTCACAGGACTTCGTGCGCACCGCCCGGGCCAAGGGGCTCGCGGAACGGGTGGTCGTCGCGAAGCACGTGCTGCGGAACTCCCTCATCCCGGTCGTCACCGTGCTCGGCCTGCAGGCGGGGGAACTGATCGGGCGCATCGTCCTGATCGAGTACATCTTCAACTGGCCCGGCGTGTCCAGCCTGCTGCTCTCCGGCGCGTTCCAGCGCGACTATCCCGTCGTCCAGGCCGTGGTGGTCGTCGTCGCGGCGTCGTTCGTCCTCATCAACCTGCTCGTCGACCTGACCTACATGCTGATCGATCCGCGGATCAGGCTCGCATGAGCGCCCGTCGACTGAACCCCCGCATCGCGGTGGCGGGCACCGCGCTCGCGGTCCTCGTCGCGGGCGCCGCGCTCGCGCCGTGGCTGGCCCCCGCCGCGCCGCTCGAGATGGGGCCGGCGATCCTCGCCGGTCCGTCCCCGGCGCACCCGCTCGGCACCGACTCGTTCGGCCGCGACACGCTGTCGCGTCTGCTGTTCGGGGCGCGCGTGTCGCTCCTTGTGGCGTTGGCGTCGGTGCTGATCGCGTCGACCGGCGGGACGCTCCTCGGGATCGCGAGCGCGACGTACCGGGGCACCGTCGAATGGTCGGCGATGCGGTGCATGGACCTGATCCTCGCGTTTCCCCCGATCCTGCTCGCGATCGCAGCGGTCACGTTCTTCGGGCAAGGGCTCGCGAAGGTGGCGGTGATCATCGGCGTCGTATACATCCCGACGTTCGCCAGGCTATCGTACGGCAGCGCGCTGGCCGTGGCGCATCGAGAGTACGTCGAGGCGGGGCGGGCGCTCGGCGCCTCCGTGTGGCACCAGATGTACCGGCACATCCTGCCCAACGTCGTCGGCCCGCTGATCGTGCAGTGCTCGTTGTCGGCAGGGTTCGCCATCATCTTTGAGTCCGGCCTGAGCTTCCTCGGGCTCGGCGTCCTCCCGCCGGCGCCAACGTGGGGGCGCATGGTCAGCGAGAGCCGCAACTACATGCAGCAGGAGCCGCTGCTGCTCCTGTGGCCGTCGCTGGCGATCGCGGTCGCGATCGGGGCGTTCAACATGCTGGGGGACGGGCTGCGCGACGCGCTCGATCCGCGCACCGCCGGATCGGGACGCGCGCGCGGTCGACATCGGGCGCGGCCCGCAGCGGAGGTCGCGCCGGTCCGCGGTTCGCCGGGCGCGGCCTGAGCCGGGACGGCAGGACCGCGCCCGGCGCCGGACGAACACCGCGCCACAGCCGCCCCGAGCCACGCGGGCCCGGGCGGCCACCCCGGCAAGGAGGGACGCCAGATGCTGACCGGCACCCGAGTCTACCGCGAGGAACTGTCCCCGGTCACGTTCCTCGAACGGGCGGGCGACGTCTACGCTGAGCGCATCGCCGTCGTCGACGGCGCGCGTCGCTTCACGTACCGCAAGTGGCGGGGCCGCGCGCGCCGGCTGGCGTCCGCGCTCCGCCGGGCCGGTCTCCGGAAGGACGACCGGGTCGCGTTCCTGGCGTTCAACTCGGAGCCGATGCTGCTTGCCCATTTCGGAGTCCCGCAGGCCGGGGCGATCCTCGTCGCGATTAACACGCGGCTCACCGCCGACGACATCCGCTACATCGTCGAGCATTCGGGATCCACGCTCCTCTGCTACTCACCCGAACTGGCGCCCCAGACCGCGGGCGTTCCGGCGCAGGTTCGCCGCATCGAGCTGGGCCCCGCGTTCGAGGCGTTCCTCGCGGAGGGCGACGAGGACCCGGTGGAGCCGTGGATCGAGGACGAGGAGGAGGTGCTCGCGATCGACTACACCTCCGGGACGACCGGGCGACCGAAGGGCGTGATGTACACGCATCGCGGCGCGTACCTGAACGCGCTCGCGATGATGATCGAGCACAAGATCGACCGCACGTCCACCTACCTGTGGACGCTGCCGATGTTCCACTGCAACGGCTGGACGTTCACCTGGGGGCTCTCGGCGGTCGGCGCGCGGAGCGTGTGCATCCCGCGCATCGACCCCGGGGAGATCTGGCGGCTGTTTGAGGAGGAAGGCATCACGCACTTCTGCGCCGCCCCCACCGTGCTCACGATGCTTGCCAACCACGCGGCCGCCCACCGGCTCGCGCGGCCGGTGCGCATCATGACCGCGGGCGCGCCGCCGTCGCCGACGATCATCGCGCGCGTGGCCGAGCTCAACTTCGAGCTAGAGCACGGCTACGGCCTGACCGAGTCCTACGGTCCGTTCACCATCAACGTGGATCCGCCCGACGCCGCGGCGCGCCGCGACGACGAGCGCGCGCGGCTCAAGGCGCGCCAGGGCGTTGCCCACGTCACCGCCGGGTGGCAGCGCATCGTCGATGAGACGATGCGCGACGTTCCGGCGGACGGGCAGGCGCTGGGCGAGGTCGTGTACCGAGGCAACGTGGTCGCGAAAGGCTACTTCGGCCAACCGGACGCGACCGAAGAGGCATTTCGCGGGGGCTGGTTCCACACCGGCGACATCGGGGTGATGCATCCGGACGGACAGATCGAGCTCCGGGACCGCAAGAAGGACATCATCATCTCGGGCGGCGAGAACATCAGCACGATCGAGGTCGAGCAGGCGGTCGTGAGCCATCCCGCCGTCCTGGAGTGCGCCGTGGTCGGGATTCCGGACGACATATGGGGCGAGGTGCCCAAAGCGTTCGTGACGCTGAAGCCGGACCACGCCGCGACCCCCGAGGAGATCGTGACCCACTGCCGCACGCGCATCGCGGGCTTCAAGTGCCCGAAAGCCGTCGAGTTCGGTGATCTGCCGAAGACCTCGACCGGCAAAATCCAGAAGTTCGTGCTCCGCGAGCGTGAGTGGAAGGGACGCGAGAAGCGGGTGAACTAGGACGTTCCCCAGGCGTCAGGACCGCCAGTGCGGCGGGCGCTTTTCCAAGAACGCCCGCATCCCTTCCTGCGCATCCGGGGCGAGTGTGTTCTCGACCATGACCTCCTCGGCCACCTCGTAGGCCTTGGGGCGGTCGAGCGCCACCTGCGCGTAGAAGCCGCGCTTGCCGATTCCGAGCGTGTATGCGCTCGCTGTGACGATCTGCCGGGCAAGCGCCATCGTCTCCTCGGCGAGCCGGTCCGGCGGCACGACCTTGTTCACCAACCCGGCGCGCTCCGCCTCGGCGGCGGTGATGGGCGCGCCGGTGAGGAGCATCTCCATCGCCTTCTTGGGGCCCACCGCGCGCGAGACCGCCACCCCGGGGGTCGTGCAGAACAAGCCGATCTTCACGCCGGGCGTCGCGAACGTCGCGTCCTCGGACGCGACCACGAGATCGCACGTCGCGGCGAGCTGGCACCCCGCGGCCGTGGCCACCGCGTGCACCTGCGCGATCACCGGCTGGGGAAGCGCGTGGACCGCCTCCATGACCTCCGTGCACAGCGCGAACAGCGTGCGCGCGTCCTCCTCCGTGCTCCCAACCAGCTCCCGCAGGTCGTGACCCGCGCTGAACGCCGGCCCGTTCGCCCGAATGATCACGGCGCGCACCGACGCGTCGCGGGCGACGCGGGCGAGGTGGCCGCGAAGCGCCTCAAGCATCGCGCGGGAGAGCGCGTTGCGCCGTTGCGGATGGTTCAGCGTGAGCAGCGCGACGCCGTCCTGCACCTCGCACAACACGACCGCCGTGTCCATACAGCACCCCCGTCCCCATGACAGAGTTTCCAAGCGCCGCTCGCGATTCCTTCGCCGCACAGCGCGCCGGCGGGCTTGCGCGGATGTGCTACAATCTATCCTACCGTGATGACGACGCGGCATTGCCCGCAGTGCGGGGCCGGGCTGGAGCCCTTCTTCGACTCCACGTGTGAGCCCCCGGTCGCTTGGCTGTGCCAAGGGTGCCGCAGCGTGCAGATGGACGTCGACCGCGCCGCCCTGTCGCTCGAGGCGCAGCGGGACCTCGTGAACCTCGAAGCGTTCCTCCGCACCGGCGCCGGCGTTCCCGGAACGGGCCCCGAGATCGGCCGCGCGCGGGCGCGCGCCCGCGCGATCATCGCGGGCATCCGGGAGATCCCGGTGGACATCGAACGCGTCGCCCAAGCGTGCGGCTATCCGGTTCGAGACCGGCCGCTTCCCGCGGGCGAGCGGGGCACCATCGCGCGCGACGGCGACCACACGGTCATCGTCATCAATCAAGACCGCCCCGGACAGGCCGCGGCCGAGCGCCGCTGGGTGATCGCCGAAGAACTCGGGCACGCCGTGCTCGAGCACAGCGCGCTCGTCGCGAGCAGCGCCCCGGGAGCGGCCCCGGCGATCGCGGAGCCGCGACGTCGCGAGGAAGAACGCGAAGCGAAGGGGTTCGCCGCCGAGATCCTCATGCCCGAGGAGAAGGTCCGTGGGCGATTCGCCGAGCTCGCGCCCCGGATCTATCGCACGCTCGGGCTGCGTCACCGCGAGACCGAGATCGGAGAAGTGGTCGTCACGCTGGCCCGGATGTTCGGGGTGACGCCGACCGCGATGCGCATTCGCCTCGAGGAGCTCGATCTGATCGGTTAGCCCGGTTCTTGTCCGGCAGCGCGCCCCTCCGGTACCATCCCGCGACGTCCCCCTGCGCCGGCACTCTCGGCTTCCCGCCGTGGATGTGCGTCACACCGGGCGTCCCCCGGCAAAACGCGGCGCGCCGCCGT
>DASQGM010000227.1:0-3894 GCA_035632615.1 bacterium
CGAGTCGGATCTTGACCCCGAAGGGGTCGAGCTCGCGGCGGGCGGAGCGGCCGGATTGTGGATGTTGACCACCTGAAGATAGCGACGCAGCGGGCCATCGGGACCAACCAAACGACGAAGGCCATCAATCGCGGACACGCCCGGGTGGTTTACGTTGCCCAGGACGCCGACCGGCGGGTGACCGAGCCGGTGCTCCGGGCCGCCCGAGAGCGTGGTGTGGAGGTCATCGAGGTCGCCTCGATGGCCGCGCTCGGACGGGCGTGCGGCATCGCGGTGGGGGCTGCGGTGGCAGCGATCACCGAGTAGGCGCCGCCGGGACCGTCCGGCGATTCGGGGAACGCCCCTGACAATGCGCCGCAGGGTGCCGGCTTCGGCACCGCGTATGGCGCATGACTAACCGCAACAGACGGACGCGCGATAACCCGGCCGGATCACTCCGGTCGCAGGCATCGCCCACTGCCTCGGCGTGGGGGGACACCGCCCCGCCCGGGGACTTTGTGCGCACGGTGGGAGCGCGTAGCAGGCGCCTATAGTAAGGAAGGACGGAGACAGCGGGACCGGGGATCCCGGCCCGCGCGGGAGGTCGAGCGTGCCGACAATCACCCAGCTCGTGCGTTTGGGCCGGAGGGTCGAGCCGGTGAAGAGCAAGTCGCCGGCGCTTCAGAACAGCCCGCAGAAGCGCGGGGTGTGCATTCAGGTCAAGACGACGACCCCCAAGAAGCCCAACTCGGCCCTGCGAAAGATCGCGCGGGTGCGGCTGACGAACGGGCAGGAAGTCACCGTGTACATCCCGGGGATCGGCCACAACCTCCAAGAGCACTCCGTGGTCCTGATCCGCGGCGGGCGCGTGAAGGATCTGCCGGGGATCCGGTATCACATCGTGCGAGGGACCCTCGACACCGCGGGCGTCCAGGACCGCAAGCGCGGGCGTTCGAAGTACGGCGCGAAACGGCCGAAGAAGGCAGGGGCGGCGTGAGCAGGTCGGCCGCCTCGCCGGGTGCCCGCGGGACGGCGGGCGTCCGGAGTGGCACGGAGACCGACGAGGTGCAGACGATGCGCAGTGACGTGGAGGCGTACTGATGCCGCGCAAAGGATCGGTTTCGCGTCGGAACGTGACGCCAGACTTGACGTTCGGGAGCCAGACGGTGACCCGGCTCGTCAACAAGGTCATGACCCGAGGCAAGAAGAGCCTCGCGGAACGCATCGTGTACTCGGCGCTGGAGACGATCCAGGAGAAGGGCAGCAAGGAGCCGGTCAAGGTGCTCGACCAGGCGCTCCACAACATCATGCCGGTGCTCGAGGTCAAGCCGCGCCGGGTCGGCGGCGCCACCTATCAGGTGCCGATCGAAGTTCGGCCCGAGCGCCGGATGTCACTGGGGATCCGTTGGCTCGTGCAGTACGCTCGGCAGCGGCCGGGGCGGACGATGCGGGACAAGCTGGCCGCGGAGATTCTTGACGCCAGCAACAACGCCGGCGCTGCGGTGAAGCGGCGCGAGGATACGCACAAGATGGCCGAAGCGAACAAGGCGTTCGCGCATTATCGGTGGTAGTCGTCGCGGAGGATTCATGACAACGCAGCAACTGGAGACGAAGCAGGGAGCAACCATGACGGCCCAGGGATCACTGGAGAAGATTCGCAACATCGGGATCGTGGCCCACATCGACGCAGGGAAGACGACCACGACGGAGCGCATCCTGTTCTACACGGGGCGCACCCACCGGATCGGTGAGGTGGACGAGGGCTCCGCGACGATGGACTGGATGATCCAGGAGCGGGAGCGCGGTATCACGATCACCTCCGCCGCGACGACCGCCCAGTGGCGCGGACACAGCATCAACATCATCGACACCCCGGGCCACGTGGACTTCACCGCGGAGGTGGAGCGGTCGCTGCGAGTGCTCGACGGCGCGATCGTGGTCCTGAGCGCGGTGGAGGGTGTGCAACCGCAGTCCGAGACGGTCTGGCGGCAGGCCGACCGGTACGGCGTCCCGCGGATCGTCTTCGTCAACAAGATGGACCGCACCGGGGCGGATTTCTTCCGCACGGTCGGCATGATCAAGGAGCGGCTGGAGGCCCGGGCGGTTCCGCTGCAGATCCCCGTGGGGGCCGAGGACGGGTTCGAGGGCGTCGTCGATCTGGTCAAGATGACGGCGATCATTTACACCGACGACCTCGGGACGCGGAGCGATCAGGTCGAGATCCCGGCGTCGCTCCGGCCGGTCGCGGAGAAGTACCGCGAGGCGCTGGTCGAGGCGGCGGCGGAGATGGACGATCGGCTGACGGAGAAATACCTGGAGGGGACGCCCCTCACCGACGAGGAGATCATGGGGGCGCTCCGCAAGGGGACGATCTCGACCAAGCTCATCCCGGTGCTGTGCGGCACCTCGTTCCGGAACAAGGGCGTGCAGCCGCTCCTCGACGGGGTGGTGAGCTATCTGCCGTCCCCCCTGGACATCCCGCCCGTGCAGGGTACGAACCCCGAGACCGAGCAGACCGAGACCCGCGACGCCGATCCGGGCGCGCCATTTTGCGGGCTGGCGTTCAAGATCGTCACCGACCCGTACGTGGGCAAGCTGACCTACTTCCGGGTGTACTCGGGCACGCTCCAGTCGGGTTCCTATGTCTACAACGCCACGCGCGGCACGCGGGAACGCGTCAGCCGCATCCTGCAGATGCACGCGAACCACCGGGAGGACATCCCCCAGGTCACGGCGGGCAACGTCGTCGCGGCGGTGGGGCTCAAGGTGACGACGACCGGGGACACGCTGTGCGACGAAGCGCACCCGATCGTGCTCGAGTCCATCAAGTTCCCGGAGCCGGTGATCTCCGTGGCCGTCGAGCCCAAGACCCGGCAGGACGAGGAGAAGCTCGGCGCGTCGCTCGCGAAGCTGGCCGAGGAGGATCCCACCTTCAAGGTGCGGTTCGACCCGGAGACCGCGCAGACGATCATCTCGGGCATGGGTGAGCTGCACCTCGAGATCATCACCGACCGGTTGCTGCGGGAGTTCAAAGTCGAGGCGAACGTCGGGCGGCCGCAGGTAGCCTACCGCGAGACGATCCGGAAGGCGGCCAAGGCCGAGGGCCGGTACATCCGCCAGACCGGCGGCCGCGGCCAGTACGGCCACGTGTTCCTGGAAGTGGAGCCGTTGGAGCGCGGCCGCGGCATCGAGTTCGTGGACAAGATCACCGGCGGCAGGATCCCGCGGGAGTTCATCCCGCCGGTGCAGGCCGGAGTGCGCGAGGCGGCCGACGGCGGCGTGTTGGCCGGCTATCCGATGGTGGACGTGCGCGCGACGCTCACGGACGGATCGTACCACGACGTGGACTCCTCCGAAATGGCGTTCAAGATCGCCGGGTCGATGGCGTTCAAGGCGGCCACGCACGCGGCGTCCCCGGTGCTGCTGGAGCCCGTGATGAAGGTCGAGGCGGTGACGCCCGACCAGTACATGGGCGACGTGATCGGCGACCTCAACGCCCGCCGCGGCCGGATCATGGCGATGGAGCAGCGGGGCGCGCTGCGGATCGTTCAGGCCGAGGTGCCGCTGTCGGAGATGTTCGGGTACGCGACCGCGTTGCGGTCGAACACACAGGGGCGCGCGACGTACACGATGGAGTTTTCGCACTACGAAGAGGTGCCGAACAACATCGCGCAGGAGCTGGTGACGAAGACGGGAGCGGGCAGCAAGGCGTAGGCGCTCTCGCCCCGACGAATCGCCGGGTGTCGGCGGTTCACCGGGGGACCCCGAGAGACGGGAGGCAGGGGGATGGCGAAGGCAAAGTTTGAGCGAACGAAGCCGCACGTGAACGTGGGGACGATCGGGCATGTGGATCACGGGAAGACGACGCTGACGGCGGCGATCACGGGGGTATTGGCGTCGTTGGGGAAGACGAAG
>DASQGM010000228.1:0-6060 GCA_035632615.1 bacterium
GCTCGCCGTGATCCTGCCGCTGAATGCCGAACCCCGTCGTGATCTTCAGGCGGGGGGTCCGCGCGTATTGGTGCGCGAGCGCCCGGATCTGGTCGGCGGGGACGTCCGTCAGCGCCGCCGCCCACTCCGGTGTCTTCGGCCGCGTGTCCGTCTCCCCCATCACGTACTGCCGGAACGGCTCGAAGCCGACCGTGTACTTGTCGATGAACTCCTTGTTGTACAGGTTCTCGGTGAGCATCACGTACGCCATTGCCGCGATCAGCGCCGAGTCGGTGCCGGGCCGGATCGGGATCCACTGCTGAGACACCTCGGCGGTCTCGGTGTAGACGGGATCGATCGTGATCAGCTTCCCACCCCGCTGCTTGAACGCGGCGATCCACTCGTGCGTGCGGCCCTGCAGCGGCCCGACGACCTTCTGGACGTTCATCGGGTCGCTGCCCCACACGATCACCAGGTTGCTGTTGGCAACCGTGTCCGCCCACGAGTCGTCGGGAAAGATCACGCCCCAAGAGTACGGCGCCGCCCACTGCCACGCCGCGTAGCTCTTGTTGCCGATGCGACTGGTGTACCCGCCGTAGAGGCTCAGGAAGCGACCGAGCTGCCCGGTCTTGGTGTTCAGCAGGCCCGTCGTGGACCACCCGCCGATCATGCCGCCGAAGATCCCCTCGTTACCGTATCGTGTCTTGACGCGCTTGAGCTCCTGCGCCACGAGGTCCAGGACTACGTCCCAGCTCACCCGGCGGTAGCGCGGCGCCCCCCGGGTCTCGCGGGTGCCGCCCGCGCCCGGCTTCCAGTCCGCCCGCACCATCGGGTACAGGATCCGGTCGGGGGCGTACGTGCGGTGGTGCCAGTTCAACGCCATCGGCGACGCGACGTTGTTGGGGTAGTCGAGGCTGCTGACCCGGATGATGCGCCCGTTCGCGACGTGCACGTTGATCAGACCCTCGTTGTCGGCGCTCGCGAAGACCCGCTCCGCGCCCGCGGGCGGCTCGAGCGGCGACGGCGCGGGCAGGGCGGCGGCCGCCGCAGTCCGCGGCTTCAGCGCGGCTCCCAGCAACGACGTACTCGCCGCCGCAGCGCCGACACCCTTCAGGAACTCCCGGCGGCGCACCCGACCCTGCGGCGCCTTGGAACCGGGCCGCTCCGATGACTCACTCATGGGTCCCCTCCTTCGACGTGCTCTCCACCGTCTGTGTTCGCCCTCATCGATTTCAGGCTAGCAGGCCCCAGACCGGTGGAATATCCGTTCGCTACCTGATTCGGCGGGAACCGGCGTTCATCGATTCTTCACGACATCCGCACGGGTTCTTCGCACCGGCCGGCCGGCGTGTGGGGACAACATGAGTGCGTGGATCACGCGCGGAGAGGGGGTACAACCGATGTTGATTGCGCTGCTTCTGCTCGCGGGTCTGGCGATGTGGGCAACCGGCCACCTCATTCTCCAGTAGGCGCACGTGCGCCCCGGCGGAGGAGGACCTCCGCCGGGGCGTCGGTTCCGCCGCGATCCCTACCGTCGTCCGGAGTGGCGAACCCCGTTTCTCACCAGCAGACGCTTCATCTTGCGCAACCGATTGTCGGCCTCCCGCAGGAGTCCCTCGGGGGTCTGCGCGTCCTTGGGCCATGTCGCCAGTCCGCACGAGAGGCTCGCATAGGAGCCGGCTCCCCGCATGTGGGGCACGGTAATCCTCACCGGACGGAGCCGCGCGACCAGCTTCTCGCCCTGGGCAGCCGTTGTCTCCGGCAGGAGCATGCCGAACTCATCCCCGCCCCACCGCGCCACCATGTCGGAGCCGCGAACGTAGCGAACCAGCAGGTCCGCCACGTGGGCGAGCAGCTCGTCGCCCGCGGCGTGGCCGTGCACGCTGTTGATGATCTCAAACCCGTCGACGTCGAGCAGCACGACGCTGAGTTGGCGGCCCGTGCGCCGGTTGCGGGCGATCTCCGATGCAAGGCGGTCCAGAAAGCTCCGGCGGTTGGCCAAGCCCGTGAGGGCGTCGGTCGCGGCAAGCTGCTTCACCTGGTCGTTGAGGCGCGCCACCTCCACCGCGCCCGCCAGGTAGCGCCCCACCACCGTGAGCAGGCTGAGGTCGGCTTCCGTGAACGCCTCCGGGGCGGAGGCGTACGCGCTGAGGACTCCGATGGCGCGATCGTTCACGACCAACGGAGCGTACATGCCTGACTTGACCTTGCCCCCGCGCGGGAGCGTCCCCGCATCCGCGGACAGGTTCGAGATGAGCAACGGGACCTTGCGATCCATGACCGTGCCGTGCAACCCCTTGTCTCGGGGCAACCCCGCGCCCCGCGACTTCGCCCAGAGGCCCGAGGCCGCCCGCACGGTCAACGCATTCGGCACGCGCTCGTCCAGCAGCGCGACCGTGCACGAGTCGAAACCCGTCTCTTCATGGAGCGCCAGCATCACACGCTCGAGCAGGGCCGACAGCGAGTGGACCGCCGCGAGGTCGTTCGCGAGACGTGCAAGAAAGAGGAGCGCTCTGTCAGGCTTCGCGCTGCCGGCGCGGGCCGCGTGCCCGGAACGTGACGAAGACACTCTCGACATGTGTCAGATCCCCTGGGAGGATCAATTTGCTCGTTAGTAGCGTGCCCATCTTCCGGGGTCATAAGACGCACACGCGGAGACGCCGAGCGCCCCCGGGTTCGGGGGCGCTCGGTCTTCGCCGGGAGGGCGCCGGCGTCACATCGCCTGGATCGGCGCGTAGTCGTTCGGACGCTCACCGCCGAAGTGCTTCTCGATCTGCACCAGCCCGGTGTGACAGACCGGCCCCTGCGCGAGCTGCGACGTGCCCCGCTGTGCGGTCAGGCTGTTGGCACACCCGCCCACGTCCAAACTGCCGACCTTGCCCGGCTCCGCGGGCCGGTACCAGGAACCTTCGTGCAGGATGACCACCCGAGGGCGCACCCGCTCGGTCACCAACGCGGCGGCCAGCACCTGTCCGCGGTCGTTGAAGACCCGGACGACGTCGCCGGTCTGGATCCCACGCCCCGCGGCGTCCTTGGGATTGATGAACACCGGCTCGTACCCCTTGATCTTGCTGTACTCGTGGAGCTCCGCCACGTTGTCGTACGACGAGTGCCGGCGCCACCGCGGGTGCTTGGTCAGGAGGTGCAGCGGATACTGCTGCGCCTTCGCGCTGCCGAGCCACTCAAACGGCTCCATCCACTGAGGCGTCGGCGGGCAGTCCGCGTAGCCGTACTTCGCGATCTGCTGCGAGTAGATCTCGATCCGCCCCGATGGCGTGTTGAGGGGATGCGCGGCCGGATCCTTGCGAAAGTCCGCGAAGGCGACGTACGGCGTCTCGTCGATCGGCAGGGTGTAGAAGCCGACCTCCCGGAACCGTTCGTAGCTCATCGGGATCTGGGCCTGGGCGTAGAGTTTGCGGAGCCACAGATCGTCGGTCTGGAGGCCCATCGTGAACTTGTCCTTGAACCCGAGCCGCGCGGAGAGCTCCGTGAACACCTCGAAGTCCGACTTCGACTCGCCGAGCGGCTCAATGACCTTGTGCTGGTACACGACGTACCGCCAGAACTGCGTGATGTCGTTGCGCTCGAACACCGTGTTGATCGGCAGCACGATGTCGGCCATCCGCGCCGCGGGCGTCCACCAGCTGTCCTGCACGATGATCGTCTCGATCTTCCGCAGGGCGCGAAGGTTCTCGTTGATGTGGTCGTGCTGGTTGAGCGCGGCGCCGCCCACCCAGTAGATCAGCTTGATCTCCGACTTCCCCGGCTGCGGGTACTGGTACGTGTTGCCATTGTGGTGCAGCGTGACCGGGGCGTTGAGGAGCGCGTACGCGAACTGTTGATCCAGCAGCACCTGCGTCACCGGATTCTGGACGCCCGGGAATCCCGCGGGGCCCCGGCCCTTCACGCGGGCATCGCCGGCGCCGGAGAACCCGGGGAGCTCGAACGACAGGCCCCCGCCGGGCAGGCCGAACTCTCCCTTGAGCGCGGCCAGCGTGATCAGCATCCGCACCTGCTGCTCGCCGTGGTCGTTGCGCTGGATGCCGCGCGCGCAGGAAATCTTCACGCGGGGCGTCTGCGCATACTCATGCGCGAGGGCCCGGATCTTGTCCGCCGGGATCTCGGTCAACGCCGCCGCCCACTCCGGCGTCTTCGGCTGCTTGTCGGTCTCCCCCATCACGTACTGCCGGAACGGCTCGAACCCCACGGTGTACTTGTCGACAAAGTCCTTGCTGTACAGGTTCTCCGTGAGCATGACGTACGCGATCGCCGCCATCAGCGCCGAGTCGCTGCCGGGGCGGATCGGGATCCACTCGTCCGAGAGCTCGGCGGTCTGCGTGAACAGCGGGTCGATCGTGATCAGCTTGACGCCCCGCTGCTTCATCGTCGTGATCCAGTTCCGGACCCGGGCGTACGACGGGGCGCGCACCTTCCACGAGTCGATCGGATCCGAGGCCCAGAAGATGAAGAGCTTCGTGTTCGCGAGCGTGTCGGCCATCGAGTCGTCTGGGTACATCTGGCCCCAGGAATACGGGGCGCCCCACTGCCAGCACGCGTAGCTCTTGTTGCCGATCAGGCTCGTGTACCCGCCGTACAGGCTCAGGAAGCGGCTGACCTGGCCGATCTTGGCGTTGAGGTTACCGGCGGATTGCCACCCGCCGAACACGCCGCCGAGGATCGCCTCGTTCCCGTACCGCCCTTTCACGCGCTTGAGCTCCTGGGCGACAAGGTCGAAGGCCTCGCTCCAGCTCGCGCGCCGGTAGCGAGGCACCCCCCGCGTTGCAGGGTCGCCGCCGCCGGGCTTCCAGCCGACGCGCACCATGGGGTACAAGATCCGGTCGGACGCGTAGACACGATGGTGCCAGTTCAGCGCCATCGGCGACGCCTCGTTGTTGGGATAGTCGAGGCTGCTCACCCGGACGATCCGCCCGTCCTTGACGTGAACGTTGAGGAGCCCCTCACTGTCCGCGCTCGTCAACACGCGCTCGGTGCCGGCCGGCGGTTCGAGCGCGGTCGGCGGCGCCCCGGACGCCGGGGCGGCAGCGGCCGCGGTGGACGTCAACATCGCCGGCACGCCGAGCAGCGACGCACCTCCCGTGGCCGCGCCGAGCCCCAAGCCGCGGAGGAACCGGCGGCGGCTCAATCCCGAACGAGCGGTGACCGTGCGCACCGTTTGTCTTGCGATTCTCATGAGGTTCTCCTCCTCGCCCTCTCGCCTACGGGATGGGACGGATTGTTCCACCCCGTTCCCGCAACGCGACCTCCCCGCCGGCGGGCTACCGCATCACCGGCAGGTCGGTCGTCATCAGTTCGTTGCTCACGTGTCTGAGGATCGCTTTGGCGTCCGCCTCGCTGGCGAACGACCGGATGATCACCTTCTCTCCTGCCGAGAACGTGATGGTGAACGATACGCCCTCGACGGCGAGCTGCCGGACATGGTCAAGGTTGATCAGGGTTCGCTCGTCGCCGAGGGTGAGCCACATCGTTCCACCTCCGGGAGCTGTAGTTGAACGGCCAGGCCACCGCGGTCTTCGGCGGCGCGAACGCGGTGATGGCCGGCGGCACGCCCACGTACTTCTCGACCTGCACCAGCGCCGTGTGCGACGGGTTCCCCGCCGACAGCTTCGAGTTCGGCGCGTCCGTGCTCACGGCGTTGATATTTCCGTGGCGATCCAGCGTCCCGA
This sequence comes from bacterium, assembly GCA_035632615.1. Lineage (GTDB taxonomy): Bacteria > Sysuimicrobiota > Sysuimicrobiia > Sysuimicrobiales > Segetimicrobiaceae > JAJPIA01. The sequence goes on from DASQGM010000228.1 coordinate 5,664, forward strand.
GCTGCCCGGGGGTCAGCGGATCGTACCACCCTCCCTCGTGCATCGCCACGACGCTCCGGCGCGTGCGTGTGGTAACCACGGCGCCGGCGAGGGTCTGCCCCCGGTCGTTGAACACCCGGACGATGTCGCCGTTGGCGATCCCGCGGGCCGCCGCGTCCGCCGGATTGATCCAGATCGGCTCGCGCTCGGCCACTTCGTACCGCTGCCGCAGACGGGTCTGATCCAGCTGCGAGTGCAGCCGGTCCTTCGGATGGGGCGACAGCAGGTGCAGCGGGTAACGCGCCGTCTTCTCGCTGCCGAGCCACTCGTCCGGCGCGAGCCAGGTCGCGTGCGGCGGGCAGTCGTCGTACTTGAATCCCGCGATTGCGTCGGAGTAGATCTCGATCTTCCCCGACGG
>DASQGM010000229.1:0-2822 GCA_035632615.1 bacterium
GATCTTCCGCGTGACGTTCTGACCCATCGCGTCTCCTCCTCGAGGGAACCCCCCCACGGCCCGCGGGCGCGCACACGCGCCCGGGCCCTCCACCGATTATAGCGGGCCGCCCGCGCACTCGAACATCGCGCGCGCGGGATCAGGCCTCCCGGGCGGCGGCGATCGCCGCGCGGATGTTCGCCTCCGGCGTGTCCACCGGCATCACGCACCCGGTCGTCACGATGTGCCCGCGGCCGCCCGTGTCCGCGACGGCGGCCTGGACCTCGCGGACGACCGCGTCCGGCGCCGCCTTGGCGAGCGTGTTCCATGCGTCGATGCCGCACGCCAGGCACGTCGACACGCGGGCGCGGGCTTCGGCGATCGTCGGCGCCGTCTCGCGCGCGTGCCAGTTGAGAATCTGGATCGGGTAGCTGGCGATGAGATCGAACATCACGTTCTGCCCGTGGAGGTGGAGGAACGTCAGGCCGCCGGACGCGGCCTCGAGGACGCGCAGATCGTACGGACGGCCGAACTCCTCGTACTCCTCCACGGTCAACAGGTCGGTCGTCGCCATCTGGGTGGAGAAGAAGACGCCGTCCGCGCCCGCGCCCATCACCTCGCGGACGAACGCGGCGGTGACGTCGGTGATCACCTCCAGCCCCCGGTGTAGCGCCTCCGGGTCCTCCCGGAGGTAGCGCACGGTCGCATGCTCCCCCGCGAGCGTCCGGGCGATGCTCAGGGGGCTGAACACGGTCTCGAGCACCGCCACCTCCCGTCCGACGGCCTCCGCGATCAACCGCATCGCGTGGGTTTCGCGCCCGTACGCGCCCTGGCTCGGGTCGAGCCGCTTGAGGCGTCCCCAGTCGGCGGCCTTCTTAATCGGCCGCTCAGTGTAGTGGCGGACGCCCTCCCGGTTCGGCTTGTACCCGGCGCGCAGTCCCCAGTCGTCTCCGTAATACCCGCTCGCCGGCGTCACCTTGAGCAAATCCGGGTCGTAGGCGCGATAGTGCGCCACGTGGACCCGCGCCATCTGCTCTGCGCGTTGGTCGTCGCCCGGAAAATGGCGCCACAGCGCCACGGGCACGCGGTCCGGCCGCTCCCCCCGCACGGCGGCGGCGATCCGTTCCCGATGCGTCATCGCTGACCCCCCTCCCCCGGCTCCGGGGCATTCGCGTCGCGGGCCGCCCGCGCGGTCTCCGACCCCTCGGTCCGCAACATGCCCGCCACGCCGTCCACGCGGGTGGGATCGGCGTAGATGTCGCGCAACGAATCGAGCGTGATGTTGCCGCCGCTCAGGATCAGCACCACGGTCTTACCCCGCAGCCGCTCGCGGATGCGGAACGCCGCCGCCGTGCTCGCGGCGCCCGCGCCCTCGGCGGTCTGGCGCACGGCCTGCGCCAGCACGAGGATCGCGCGCCGCATCTCCTCGTCGGTGACCAACACCGCTTCGTCCAGGTGCGCCCGGAGAATGGCGAGCGGCAGCGCAAACGGCACACGGGTGGCGATGCCTTCGGCAAACGTCTCCATGCGCTCCAGGCTCACCATCCGGCCCTCGCGCAGCGACCGCTCCACGGGGTTGGCGCCCTCGGCCTGGACGCCGATCACCCGAACCCGTGGGTTGAGCGCCTTCGCCACGATGCAGTGGCCGCACGCTCCGCTGCCGGCCCCGATCGGCACCACGATCACGTCGACGTCCGGCACGTCCTCGAGCACTTCCAGGCTCGCGGTCCCCACCCCGGCGATCAGCAGCGGCTCGTTGGCCGAGTGCACGTACCGGAGGCCGCCCGCCTCGGCGGTGCGCTCCGCCCACTCGCGGGCCTCGTCGAAGTCGCGCCCCTCCAGCACGACCTCGGCGCCCAGCGCCCGCATCGCCGCGACCTTGAGCGGGTTGTTGCCCCGCGGCGCGACGATCGTCGCCCGCACGCCAAACATGTGCGCCGCGTAGGCGATCGACTGGCCGTGGTTCCCCGTGCTCGCCGTGATCACGCCGCGCCGTCGCTCGTCCGGCGAGAGCGCGTGGACCAGGTTGATGCCGCCGCGAACCTTGAACGCGCCGGTCGGCAGCAGATTTTCGCACTTCACGTACACGCGCGCGTCCAGCGCCCGGTCGAGCGCCGGGGCATGCACGAGCGGCGTGCGCGGCAGGTGCGGCGCGATCACGCGCCGGGCCATCAGCACGTCGTGGATCGCCGGCAGCGGTCCCGTCCAGGGTGCGTCGTGCATCGTCGGCTCGCTCATGCGACACGCTCGCGGGGAGTCACTCCCGTGCTTCGCCGGGAGCCGCCGCAACTCCCGCACCACGCCCGCGGGCTCACCCGCCGCCGGGGCCGGCGGCGGAGGTGAACTGTGAGACGATGAGCGCGAGGGTCAGGATCACCATGACGACCGTGGTCACCCACGCGATGGTGTTGAACGCCCGGGAGTTGGTGTAGGTACCCATCAGCTTCTTCTGGTTGACGAGCAGCAGCATGAACACGAGGATGAACGGCAGGAGGATGCCGTTTGCCACCTGCGAGAGGAACAGGATCTGCAGCAGCGGCGCCCCGGGGAGCAACACGACCCCACACGCGATCACGATCAGCGCGATGTACAGCCCGTAGAACACCGGCGCCTGACGCACCGTGCGGTCCACCCCCGCCTCGAACCCGAACGACTCGCACACGTAGTGGGCCGTCGCGAGCGGGAGCACGGACGCCGAGAACAACGAGGCGTTGATCAGGCCGAGGGCGAACAGCGCGGCCGCGTACTGCCCGGCGAGGGGACGCAGCGCGAGCGCTGCGTCCTGCACGGTCTCCACATGGATGTGGTGCACGAAGATCGTGGCGCCGCACGCGACGATGATG
>DASQGM010000230.1:0-11725 GCA_035632615.1 bacterium
GGCCGCGATCGGGACGTCGTGCGGGCTGCTGGCGGGCTTCCGCGGGGGGACGTGGGACACGCTCGTGATGCGGGGGACGGACGTCCTCCTCGCGTTCCCCGGGATCCTGCTCGCGATCGCGATCGTGGCCACGCTCGGCCCCAGCCTGGTGAACGTGATAATCGCGGTGGGGATCGGCGCGATCCCCGTGTACACGCGGACCGTGCGCGGCTCGACGCTCTCGGTCCGCCGGATGGAGTACGTAGAGGCCGCCCGTGCGGCCGGCGCCCCGGCCGGCCGGCTCTTGTGGCGCCACGTGCTGCGGAACGTCACCGCCCCGATCCTGGTGCTGGCCACGCTCGGCGTGGGGATCAACATCCTGATCGCGGCCGGACTCTCCTATGTCGGACTGGGGGCCCAGCCGCCGACGCCGGAGTGGGGCGCGATGCTCAGCGCGGCGCGCCAGTACCTCCGGGACGCGTGGTGGACCGCGGTGTTTCCCGGGCTGGCGATCACGCTCGTGGTCATCGGCGTGAACTTGCTTGGGGACGGCCTCCGGGATGTGCTCGACCCGCGGCTCAGATTGTAGCGGACTCCCTCCCGGTACGCCGTGCCGCCCACAGCGCGTCCCAATACTTGAGCCATTCGCCGCCGACCTCGGCTTCGCTCGCACCGTCGTCGTACGCGGGCGAGATCAGCGCCGCGGCGCGCTCCACCTTGACCACCACCACACCGCGGATGCGCTCGATGATATGCGGGGCCACGGCGTGGCTTCCGCGACGGTACGACGCGATGACCCGTTCGTACACGGGGCCCTCGGTCACGACCGTGGCCGTCCCCTTGAAACGATATCCCTTCCGCACGACCACGTCGACGAGGTTGATCTCGATCGCCGGGTTGCGGGCCAGGTTCGCCACGGTCCCGGGGGAGCAAATGTTCGCAAACGCCAGGTGCTCGTCGTCGACGACGATCGTCGTCCCTTTCGGAGACAGGTTGGGCGTGCCGTCCGGGCAGACCGTCGCGACGAACCCCAGCCGCTGCTCGCGTACGACCCGCTTCATGTCCTCGGTCAGGATCCCCATCGGCGCCTCCCCTCCACGCGGTAGGATCGCACGTAGGCCGGCGCGGCGACTCCGGCGGCCAGCGCCGGATCGGGGATCGGCGCCCCGGGCACGAGCCGGAGCGGGATCACGCCGGCCCAGACGTCGAGTCCAAGATCGTCGGCGTCGTCCTTCGGCGGCCCGGTGCGGATCTTGGCCGACGCCTCGTCGAGCGGCATCTGGAGCACGCGGGTCGACCGCATCTCGGTCTCGGTGGGACGCCGCGCATCGGCCCAGCGCCCGGGCACGACGTGCTCGACGATCGCCTCCAGCCCGGCGAGCTTCTCCGCTTCGTCCGTGACCTCCGTGGCCGTCCCGAGAACCACGACGGATCGGTAGTTCATCGAGTGGTTGAAGCCGGACCGCGCCAGGACCAGCCCGTCCAACAGCGTCACGGTGAGACAGGCGGGCACGCCGCCGCGAAGCGTCCCCAGCATACGCGACGCCGCCGAGCCGTGCAGGTAGACGCGGTCGCCCAGGCGCGCGTGAATCGTCGGAATCACGTAGGGCTGGCCCTCGACAACGAAGCCGACGTGGCAGATCAGCGCCTCGTCGAGGATCGCGTCGATCGCGGCGCGATCGTAGTGGCCGCGCTCGGGATGGCGCCGGACCTTGGTCCGACCGGTGGACGGCGTGCTCATGCCTGGCGTGTCCATGCCTGGTGACTCCCCCTTCTCATCGGCATCCTCTGGCAGACCCCGCCGTCAGGGCGCGGACGGTCGCTTGAGCCAGGCCACGACGTCCTCAGCGTTCCGGTCCGGGGGAAACACCGGATAGAACACCTTGACGATCCGCCCGTCGCGCGCGACCAGCGTCAGCCGCTTGATCAGCACCATCGACTCCACCTCGAAGGTCGGGAGGCGGAGCGCCCGGGCGAATCGCAACTCCGCGTCGCTGAGGAGCTCCATCGGCAGGCGCAGGCGCGCGACGGCCTCGCGTTGATACTCGGTCGTCTGCGTGCTGAGCCCGAACAGCTGCGCACCCAACTCCGCGAGCTCGCGGTAGCGATCCCGGAAGGCACACGACTGAGGCGTGCATCCCCGTGCGCCCGGGATCTGGTCCCAGCCCTTCGGGATCTCCTGATCCGGCCTGCCGGTCCGCGGATAGATGTAGACGACCGTCATCCCCGGACACGCCGCGAGGTCGACCACGCGTCCCGAGGTGGACGGCAGCGGCACCGATGGCAGGACCATCCCGGTGAGATGCGCGCACGCGCCGTCGTCGACGGGAACCGGAAGGTCCGCGGGAAGCTCGTAGATGTTGTCCGTTCTGGGCATATGTCTCCTCCGGTCGGGCCTCACGCCGCGCGGCCCGTGCCTCCATCATAGGCAGTTCTATTGGTCTAGGAAAATAGCCATTCCTGTCGAAATCAACCATACCATTACGGTGGACGTCTCGAGTCGCACGACCGCGCAGGTGCGCCGATGGGCAAGACCGCGTTCACGTCACCGTTCCCGCTCGTAACGGTGAACCGCCGCTCGGGGGTCGCCGCGTACCGCCAGATCTACGCGGCGCTCCGCGAGGCCGTCCTCTCGGGCCGGCTCCGGGCCGGGGCGCGGTTGCCCGCGACACGCACGCTCGCGTCCCGTCTCCGCCTCTCGCGCACGACCGTGGTCACTGCCTTCGAGCAGCTGCTGGCCGAGGGGTATCTCGACGGCCGCGTCGGTTCCGGCACCTTCGTGGCCGGCGCCGTGCCCGACGACGCGTTGCGGGCGCACGCCGGCAACCGGGCCGGGGCGGGTGCGCGCCGGGCCCGAGCCCCGCTGTCACGGCGCGGGACGATCCTTGCCGCCACCCCCGCGAGCGCGCTGACCGACGTCGCCCCGCGGCTGTTCCGACCCGGCCTGCCCGCGCTCGACGCGTTTCCGTACGACGTGTGGAGACGGCTGGTGAACCGGATGTGGCACCGTCGTCCTCGCGCGCTCCTTTCCTACAGCGATCACGCCGGCTACCGGCCCCTTCGGGAGGCGATCGCCGCGTACCTGCGCGAGGTGCGGGCCGTGCGGTGCGCCGCCGATCAGGTCATCGTCGTCGCCGGATCTCAGCAGGGGCTCGACCTCATCGCCCGCGTGCTGCTCGATCCCGGCGACGCGGTGTGGGTGGAGGACCCAGGATACCTCGGCGCCCACGGCGCGCTGAGGGCCGCCGGAGCCCGCATCGTGCCTGTTCCGGTGGACGCCGAGGGCCTCGACGTCAACGCGGGAGCCGCCCTGGAGCCCGCGGCCCGCCTCGCCTCCGTGACGCCGTCCCATCATTATCCGCTCGGGGCCACGATGAGCCTGCGCCGCCGCCTCGCGCTGCTGCGTTGGGCCCAGCGCACCGGCGCGTGGGTGCTCGAAGACGACTACGACAGCGAGTACCGGTACGCCGGGCGGCCGCTCGCCTCGCTCCAGGGCTTGGACGCGGCGGGCCGCGTGATCTATCTGGGCACCTTCAGCAAGGTGCTGTTCCCCTCGTTGCGGCTCGGGTACGTCGTCGCGCCGCCGGGCCTGGTGAACGCGGTGGTGGCGGCGCGCGCGCTCGTCGATCGAGAGTGCCCGACCGTGGAGCAGGCCGTGCTCGCGGAGTTCATTGCCGAGGGTCACTTCGCGCGGCACATTCGCCGGATGCGCACGCTCTACGCCGAGCGCCAGCAGGCGTTGCTCGACGCCGCCGACCGTGAGCTTCGCGGTCTGCTCGACATTCGTCCGTCCGAGGCGGGGATGCACCTGGTCGGCTGGTTGCCGCAGGGGATCGATGATCGCCGTGCGGCGGCGCGCGCCGCGGCGTGCGGGGTGGAGGCGCCCGCGCTCTCCGCCTACCGAATCACTCCGTCGCCGCGCGGCGCGCTGCTGCTCGGCTACACCTGCGCTCCATCCGCGGAGATCCGCGCCGCGGTGAGCCGGCTCGCCGCCGCGCTCGCCGGCGGACCGGAGGATGCCCGGACGAGCCGCAGGACGCGCGGAGGGGTGCCGGCGGGGAGCCAGAGGCGGTAGCCGGCCGCCGGGGCGATAGAACGGGCCGGCCGGCCCGCTCCGCCCGTCAGGCCGCGCCGTCGCGAACGAGCAGCACAAACGCCGTGGCCCCGATCGGCAGCGCCGCGGCGCCGTCGGACTCGACGGCGGACGCCGCCGTGCGACCGGGGCCGCCCCAGCGTGCGTCCGCGGAGTCGAGCCGAACGGTCCAGGGTCCCGGCGGCACCGGCACCGCCGCGTCCACCCGCGTGCGCCCGAAGTTGAACGCCGCAACGGCGTGGCTGACGCCACTCCACCGGTGCACGGCCAGGACGCGCTCGGCCTCCCAGACGTGCACCCGCGTCGTGTCGCGGCTCGACGCCGCGAGCGCCGGCAGCGTCCTCCTGAGGTGGAGCAACTCCGTGTAGAACTCGAGCAGGGTCCGGTGCGAGTCTTCGTCTCGCAGTTCCCACGCAAGCTTCGAGCGCAGGAACGTAGCCTCGTCCTGCGGATCGGGAACCTCCGCGGCGCCGCCCCACGCCTCGAACTCCGCGCGCCGGCCGGCGCGGACGGCCTGGGCCAGCGCGGGATCGGAGTGGCTCGTGAAATACAGAAACGGCGCCGGTTCTCCGTACTCCTCGCCCATGAACAGGAGCGGCAGGTACGGCGAGAGGAGCACGACGCCCGCCGCCACCTTCAGCGCGTCGAATGAGACCAGCCGCGCCAGCCGCTCGCCCCGGGCGCGGTTACCGACCTGATCGTGGTTCTGCGCGCACGCCACGAACCGCTCGCCGCCCAGATCGCCGCACGGGGCGCCGTACCGGCGCCGTCGGTACCCTGAGTACCGGCCGGCGTAGACGAACCCGTCCGCCAGGGCGCGCGCGAGATCGGCGACGCCATCGTAGTCCGCGTAATACCCGGCGCGCTCTCCGGTCAGAAGGCCGTGCAGCGCATGGTGCAGATCGTCGCTCCACTGGGCGTCCAACCCGTACCCGCCCCGCGTCCTGGGCCGCACGAGACGGGGATCGTTCAGGTTGCTTTCGGCGATCACATGCACGAGACGGGCGCGCCGCGCACCCTCGGCGTGCACCGCCTCCGCCAACTCTTGGAGAAACGGGCGCGCGGACTGATCCACGATCGCGTGCACCGCGTCGATGCGCAGCGCGTCGACGTGAAACTCGGCGATCCATCGGAGCGCGTTCTCGAGGAAGAACCGGCGGACGTCGTCGCTGTCCGGTCCGTCCATGTTGACCGCGGATCCCCACGGCGTGTGGTGGCGGTCGGTGAAGTACGGCCCGAACTCGCCGACGTAGCTGCCCTCCGGGCCAAAGTGGTTGTACACGACGTCGAGCACCACGACGAGCCCCCGCGCGTGGCAGGCGTCGACGAACCGCTTGAGCCCCTCCGGCCCGCCGTACGCGGGGTGCACCGCAAAGAGATACGCGCCGTCGTACCCCCAGTTGCGGGCGCCGGGAAACTGAGCGACCGGCATCACCTCGACGGCGGTCACCCCGAGCCGGGCGAGCGCGTCCAGGCGGGGGATCGCGGCGTCGAACGTGCCGTCCGGCGTGAACGTGCCGACGTGGAGCTCATAGGTGACGTACTGGGTGAGCGGCCGGCCCCGCCAGCCGGCGTCGCTCCAGGGGAACGCCGTCGCGACGACCTGGGACGGTCCGTGGACGCCCTCCGGCTGGAGGCGCGACGCGGGATCGGGCCGCTCCGCGCCCCCGTCGAGCCGGTACCAGTACCGCGTGCCCGGCCCGGCGTCCTCGACGACGGCTTCGTAGTATCCGCCGCCCCGGGGCGTCATCGCGGTCCGGAACTCGCGCGGGGCGACGATGTGCACCTCCACCGCCCGCGCGGCCGGCGCCCACACCAGGAAGCGCGTTCGACCGTCGCCGAGCTCGGCGGCGCCAAGCGGCGGCCCGGGGGTACGGCCCGCGACGCTCATGCCTCGCCGGCGAGCATCTCGAGGATACCCTCGACGGGGATCCGGACCCAGTCGGGCCGGTTGTTCAACTCATAGCCCAACTCGTACACGGCCTTCTCGAGCAGGTGCGCGTCGAGCAACACCTGCATCTCCTCGCGCGTGCGGGGCAGGAACGGCGCGTCGCCGGCCGCCGTCAGGTACCCGCGCAGGAACGCGGCGCACACCCAGCGGCGCCAACGCTTGAGACGCGCGTCGAGGAACGGCGCCGCCGCGGGGTGCTGCGAGATCGTGCCGCGCTCCGTCTGGGCGCGCAGCGCGGTGTGCGCCGCGTAGTGAAAGGACCGCAGCATCCCGGCGACGTCTCGCATCGCCGGGCGCTTGATCCGGCGCTGCGAGAGCGTGCGGGCCGGCTCGCCCTCGAAGTCGATGATGACGAAGTCCTTGCCGGTGTACAGCACCTGCCCGAGGTGGTAGTCGCCGTGGCAGCGGATGCGCATGCCGGTGATCTTCCGGTCCAACACCGCCTGGAAGCGGCGGAGCAGCTCGTCCTCCGCATCCAAGACCCGCTCCGCCGGCGCGCGCGCGTCGTCTGGGAGCGAGCGCAACATCTTGCGCAGCGCCGGCAGCGTCTGCCGGGTCAGCGCGCGCGCGGCCTGGTACAGGGACCGCTGATGGGACGGCGACATCGGCTCCGGCGCGAACGCCGGGTCCGTCACGTCGGACGCCAGCGCGCGGTGCATCTCGGCGGTCCGCTGCCCCAACAGCTCCGCCCGCTGCGCATACTCCCCGATCCACTCGTAGACGGCCTCGGGAAGCGGGCGCGCGGCCAGCGCGAGGACCGGCTCCCCGATCGCCGGACCGTCGTCCCCGGCCCCCTCGGCCTGCTCGGCGAGCGCGCGCTCGCAGTACCGGTCGAGCGCGTCCAGCGTGTACGTCCACGCGTCGCCTTCGTTCGGGACGAACTGTTGCAAGATCGCGAGCGTCACCGGCTCGCCGCGGGTGGGACGGTACTCGATCGCGCCGGCCACGGCGGGGGTGTTCGGAAACCCCGCGCGCTCCGTCAGAAACCGCCCGATCTCGAGATCGGGGTGTGGCCCGGGTTCCAAACGCCGGAACAGCTTGAGGATGCACCGGTCCCCGAAGACCACCGAGGTGTTGCTCTGCTCCGCCTTGACCGGGGCGGGGTCGGGCGCCGGCGGCGGGCCGACGACGCGACGCAGCGCGGGCGTCGCCACTGCGGCCAGCTCCCCGGCGGCCCCCCGCGCCCGGTGCCGACGCACGATCGCGCCGAGCAGCGCCGCGCAGAACGCCGTCTCGAGAAACGCGTCGTAGAGCACGCCGTCCGCGCCGTCGCCGCCGAGACGCAGGTGCGCGACGATCGCGTTGGACGCGTCCCGCCGCAGCTGTTGCGCCCGGTCGCCGGACGCGAACGTCAGCGGCAGCGCGTACACGTCCGGGTCGCCCTCAGCATACTGCACCTGGACCAGGGTCAGGTAGGCGGCGTTGGCGTCGGCGTAGGGAATCCGGATCGCCTCGCGGACCGCGACCGACCGCACCCGACGCGCCTTCCCGCCGAACCACCGCCGCCCGCGCAGGTAGTCCGCGAGCGCGTCCTCGAGCGCCGGCCGGGCCGCGCCCTCGAACACGCCGGGCCATCCCCGAGCGCCGGCCACGGCCACCTCCGCGAGCGGCCGGTCGGCCGCCTCCGGGCCGGTCGCCGTGGCGCCGGCGGCGCCCACGGCGCGCTGCGGCTCCAGCGAGAACCAGTAGAACGCGTGCGGGCCGAGCGTCAGGAAGTACGGCAGGTCGCCGATCGGCGGAAACTCGATCCGGCCGAACATCTCGATCGGCATCATCCCCCGGAACTCTGCGAGATTCAGCTCCACGGGCTGCACGAAGCGGGAGAGGTTCGCCACGACCAGCACGCGCTCGTCCCCGTACCGGCGCAGGAACGCCAGGATCTTGTGATTGTCGGGCGCGAGCATCTCCAGCGTGCCCCGCCCGAAGCACTTGTACCGCTTGCGCAGCGCGATCAGCCGCTTCATCCACCACAGCAGCGAGTGGGGGTTGCCCTGCTGCGCCGCCACATTGACGGTCTCGTAGTGGTACTCGGAGTCGATCACGACCGGCAGGTAGAGCTGCTGCGGGTTGGCCCGCGAGAACCCCGCGTTCCGGTCCGCGCTCCACTGCATCGGCGTGCGCACGGCGTTGCGGTCGCCGAGATAGATGTTGTCGCCCATGCCGATCTCGTCCCCGTAGTAGACGAGCGGCGTGCCCGGGATCGAGAACAGCAGGCCGTTCATCAGCTCCACCCGGCGCCGGTGGTTGCCGAGCAGCGGCGCGAGCCGGCGGCGGATCCCCAGGTTGATCCGCGCGTGGGGGTCCTGCGCGTACACGCGGTACATGTAGTCCCGGTCCTCGTCGGTCACCATCTCGAGGGTCAGCTCGTCGTGGTTGCGGAGAAACAGCGCCCACTGGCACATCTCCGGAATCGACGGCGTCTGCGCGAGGATGTCGATGATCGGGAACCGGTCCTCCATCCAGATCGCCATGAACAGCCGCGGCATCAGCGGGAAGTGATAGGCCATGTGACACTCGTTGCCGTCGCCGAAGTAGGCGATCGCGTCCTCCGGCCACTGGTTGGCCTCCGCCAGCAGCATGCGGTCGCTGTACCTCGCGTCGATGTAGCGGCGCAGCTCCTGGAGGAACCCGTGCGTCTCGGGGAGGTTCTCGCACGTCGTGCCGTCGCGCTCGTACAGGTACGGCACCGCGTCCAGCCGCAGGCCGTCCACGCCCTGGTCGAGCCAGAACGAGACCACGCGGAGCATCTCCCGGCGGACGTCCGGCGCGTCGTAGTTCAGATCCGGCTGGTGGGAGTAGAACCGGTGCCAGTAGTGGGCGCCCGCGACGGGGTCGAGCGTCCAGTTGGATGTTTCGAAGTCCTTGAAGATGACGCGGGCGTCCCGGTACCGCTCCGTGCTGTCGTTCCATACGTAGAAGTTGCGCCAGCGGCTGCCGGGGGCCGCCGCGCGGGCGCGCTGGAACCACGGATGCCGGTCCGACGTGTGATTGAGCACGAGCTCGGTGATGACGCGGAGGCCCCGGCGGTGCGCCTCCGTCAGAAACGTGCGAAACGCGCGCAGCGTGCCGTACGCCGGATGGATCGCGGTGTAGTCCGCGATGTCGTAGCCGTCGTCGCGAAGCGGCGACGGGTAGAACGGCAGGATCCACAGGGTGGTGACGCCGAGGTCCTGCACGTAGTCCAGCTTCTCCACGAGCCCCGCGAAATCGCCGATGCCGTCGCCGTCGCTGTCGTAGAACGCCCGGACGTGCGCCTCGTAGACGATAGCGTCTTTGTACCAGAGCGGTTCCGACGCCGGCCGCGGCGCACCGCCACGCCGCCGACGGGGGGAGGGCGTCACGGCGTCCCTCCCGGCGTGACGTGGAAGATATGGGCCGGCAGCGGTTCGGGCGCCAACTCGATGTAGTTCCTCGCCCCCTGCCACCTGAATTGGGCGCCGCTCAGGAGATCGCGCACGACGTACGGCTCCTCCGGGCGCAGCCCGAGCGCCGGGAGATCGAGCGCCGTCCATCCGCGCTGCGCGCGGTGCGGGTCCAGGTTGACGACCACGAGGACGACGTCGGCGTGGGCCGGCGCCGTTTTGCTGTAGCAGATCAGGTTCGGGTTGTCCATGCCGTGGAACCGGAGACTCCAATCCCCCGACAGCGCCGGGTGCTCGTGCCGGATGCCGTTGACCCGGGCGATCAGGTCCTTGAGGCTGTCCGGCCGGTCGAAATCCCAATGCACGAGTTGGTACTTCTCCGAGTCGAGATACTCCTCGCTGCCCGGCGCCGCGGGGCGGCGCTCGCACAGTTCGAAGGGGGGCCCGTAGATGCCGTAGTTCGCCGCGAGCGTCGCCGCGAGGACGAGCCGCGCGACAAACGCCGGGCGCCCGCCGTCCTGCAGATACGCGTGCAGAATGTCGGGCGTGTTGGCGAAGAAGTTCGGCCGGAAGTACTCGCGCACCGGCGTGGCCGTCAGCTCGGTCAGATAGGACTCCAGCTCGGCGCGGGTGTTGCGCCACGTGAAGTAGGTATACGATTGGGTGAACCCCAGCTTCGCGAGCCGGTACATCACCTTGGGGCGGGTGAACGCCTCGGCCAGGAAGATCACGTCCGGGTGCTCGCGGTGCGTCTCCCCGAACAGCCATTCCCAGAACGCAAACGGCTTGGTGTGTGGGTTGTCCACCCGGAAGATCCGGACGTCGCGGTCGATCCAGAAGCGGACGATGCTTCGCAGTTCCTCCCACAGCGGGCGCCACCCCGCGGTCTCGAAGTCGAACGGATAGATGTCCTGGTACTTCTTGGGCGGGTTCTCCGCGTACTGGACGGTCCCGTCAGGCCGCCGGCGGAACCACTCGGGATGTTCGGTCACGTACGGGTGATCGGGGGAGCATTGAAACGCCAGGTCGAGCGCGATCTCGAGCCCGTGCCGGCGTGCGCTCGCGACGAGCCGCTCGAAGTCGGCGAGCGTCCCCAGGTCCGGGTGCACGGCCTTGTGCCCACCCTCGGACGCGCCGATCGCCCAGGGGCTTCCGGGATCGCCCGGCGCGGTCGTCTCCGCGTTGTTCTTTCCCTTCCGGAGCGTGCGCGCGATCGGGTGGATCGGCGGGAGGTACAGCACGTCGAACCCCATTGAGGCCACGTAGGGCAATCGGGCCTCCACGTCGGCGAACGTCGCGTGCCGCCCGGGAACCGGCGCACACGAGCGCGGAAACATCTCGTACCACGCGCCGAACCTCGCCCGCTCCCGGTCCACCTGTACGAGGAGGGGTTTGTCATACGTCGCGGCGCGCTCGCGATCGGGGTACCGCGCCATCAAGCCGGCAAGCTCCTCGGACAGCGCGAGACGAACCCCAGCCTCGCCGCCGCGCCCCACGACGTTCGCGTGCTCCCCGAGCCCAGCGGCATCCGGGTGAGCCGCGCGCCGGACCGCCGCGCGAACGAGCGCGGCGCCGATCTCGAGCTCCACGGCGACGTCCTGCCCGGCCTCCACGCGCCTCGACAGATCGCGTGCCCACGACGCGAACCGGTCCACCCACCCCTGCAGAGTGTACCGGTACCGCCCGGGCTCCGACACCGTGAACTCGCCGCGCCAGCGGTCGTTGTCGAAGAGCGTCATCGGCGCCTCAGTCCACTGGCGCGCCTCGTCCCGCCGGTACAACAGCACCGCGGCGAGCACGTCGTGACCGTCCGCGAAGATGTCCGCCTCGACGACGACCTGCTCGCCCACCGCGCGCTTGATCCCAAATCGGCCGCAATCGACCTCGGGCACCACGTGCTCGATGACGACGCGAGGTGCATTGTCCACTTCCGTCACCCGCCCTGTGCTCACTACCCGACCTCGTCCGGGGGCGTCGCGAAACGCGACACCGGGTCCGCCGGCCACGACGCGCCGCGGGCGCGCGGCCATTCCGACAGCCGCAGCCGTCGCCCCGCCTGCCGGTGGCGGCACTTCGTCGCAGAACCCGGAACGGTTCTATTCTACTTCATACCCAACGCAAGTTCGCCTAGAGCCTGGACCGTCGGGGTCCCCGTTCGCCGTCCTCCAAGAACACGAGTCCCGGGGCGCGCGTCGTATCAGCCGTATCAACTGGTACGTACCGGGTGGTCCAATCCGAACCAGCAGCCCAGGTGACGCCACCTCAAGGAGCCAAAGCGATGGTCCCGCAGGGGAAGCCCGCCGCAGCCAGCGCGGCGGAGACAACATGATCGACGGCAGA
>DASQGM010000231.1:0-4281 GCA_035632615.1 bacterium
TCCGGCGTAACTTTGCCGCGACACTGAGCCGGTGGAGAAGGTGAACGGCGTTCCGTGCCTGAAGCGGGTTGCCCGTTTTCGCCGCGAACATCGGGGACTCCGGGTAGGCCATCGGGTGCAGCATCAGCCAGAGGCGTAGCGCCCGTGCGGTTGTCGGGCTGAAGGGCACAACGCGATCGCGCTGTCCTTTGCCTGCCCGAATGACAATCGTGCGCGCGTTTAGGTCGACATGTTCGATGAGCAAGTGACGGAGTTCGCTTTGGCGAATGCCCGTATCTGCGAAGACGAGTACAATTGCCGGTGCTCGCCGTCCGTTGAACGAGTTAGGCGGACACGCGCGGAGGAGGGCCTGCACATCGGCCTCACTGGGCACTGAAGGAAGCGTCTTCGGGGTTCGCAGGGTGAGCGAGGCGAGGGGATTCTGCCGGAGCAACCCCATTGCGAGCATCCAGCGCGTGAACGTTCTGAGTGTTCTCCATGCTTGATGAATGCTGCTCGGGCCGAGCCCGCGTTCCCGCAGTCGAGAGAGAAACGTCGTCACCGCGAGGCTGTCCAGGGATGCAGTATCGGGCACGTCGCGCGCAAGTTTGACGAGCCACCATTGATAGACCTTGAGCGTCGCGGGTGTACAGTTCGAGACGCGCTTCGTGAGGAGGAACGAGTCAACAACTTCGGTGAGAGGACGAGCCTTAAACGGAGCCCGCATATCTTCCCCGGCGTCGGCCATGACGCCCGTCTTAGGTGCCGAGGAAGAGGTGGCGGATGTAGACGGCCCGGAAGGGACCGCCGTTAGCGCCTCGACAAGATCGGTTCTATCGGGCCTCTCAGTAAGTGCGCGACCCTTTGCTCTTTGCCCCTTCGGTTGCCCCCCTGAATCGTGCGCTAGCTCTTGCTGTGTAAGGTCTGGAGCGGGAAACGGGACTCGAACCCGCGACCCTCTGCTTGGGAAGCAGATGCTCTACCAACTGAGCTATTCCCGCTCGCCCTGTTACAATACCGTACCAGTCATTATAGCTCCTGCCGGAAGCGCAGTCAAAGACGTGACGACATTCTCGCGCCGTCCCAAACGCTCCCGGCTACGATCGTGGCGCCTCGGCGCCGAGCCGATGGTTCAGGACGTCCACCAGCGTACGCGCGATGTTCTCCTTTCCCTCCGCGGCGGCCTCGACGACGCCCTCGGGGCTGACGAGGTAGCCGATATGAACACCCCGTTCGATGTCGCGGAGGTCGTTTGCGACCACGAGGTCCGCACGGTTCCGACCGGCCCAGTCGCGCGCGATCGCGACGAGCTCCGCCTGCTGCTTGCCGACCTCTAGCTTGAATCCGATGAAGAACGTCCGCGGCGCGAGGTCCCGGACCAGCGCCGCCGCCTTGGGGGTGGGCACGAGGTGGATCACCCACTCGTCCGTGTTGCTCGTGACCTTCTCGTGGCGGACCTGCGCCGGCGCGAAATCGAGGACCGCCATCGCGTGGATCACTGCGTCATAGCGGTGCTGCCGTAGTTCGTGTTGGAAGATGACGATCAGGTCCTCCACGGTGTCGATCGGCAAGAGCCGCAGGTGGTCCACACGGCCGCCGCGGACGGTCGGGATCACGCTTCCCCGTCCGTAGACGAACGTGACCGCGGCGCCGGCCTCGAGCACGCCCTCGGCGATCAGGGAACCCAGCCGTCCCGTGGCCTTGTTCGTGAGGAAGCGCACAGCGTCGAGTGGCGCGCGCGTTGGCCCCGAGGTGATCAGGATCCGGCGCCCCCGAAGGCTCATACCGCGGCCGCGGCGAGGGCCTGCGTGATCTCGTCGCGGACCTCCGAATCTTGCTCTCGGTCGAGCCGCGCCCGCAGGGCGGCCCGGGACGCATCCGTGCCGATCCGGCCCAACGCCCACGCAGCGTGTGATCGCACCAGCGGCTCGGCCTCGTCGTCGAGCGCCCGGACGAGCGCGGGCACCGCGGCCGGGTCGGCGAGGTTGCCGAGCGCCACCGCGACGTTGCGGCGGAGACCCCGGCGTTTCGTGCGGGTGACCGCTGAGCCCGCGAACCGTCGGCGAAACTCCTCCTCGCCGATGTTGAGCAGTTGGATCAGCTCGGGCCGCGCGCCCACGTCGGGCCGGGGGGCAAATTCGGGATGGGTGCGGGCCAGCGTCTTCGCGTTGTGCGGGCAGACGGTCTGGCAGACATCGCAACCAAAGATGCGGTCGCCGATCAGCGGACGCATCTCGGGCGGGATCGCACCGCGGTGTTCGATCGTGAGGTACGAGATGCAGCGCCGGGCATCCACCGTATAGGGCGCGACGATCGCTCCGGTGGGGCAGGCGTCGAGACAGAGTCGGCACCGGCCGCAATCGCCCATCGCCGGTGGGTCGGGCGGCAGCGGGAGATCGGTCAGGATCTCCCCGAGGAACACCCACGACCCGAAGCCGGCGCGGGTGATGATGAGCGTGTTCTTGCCGTACCACCCGAGCCCGGCGCGGCGGGCCGCGGCGCGGTCGATCACGGGACCGGTGTCGACGTAGTACCGGGCGACCTGCGCGCCGCGCGATCTCAGGAATTCGGCCAGCCGCCGCAGACGCGGGGCCATCGCGTCGTGGTAGTCGTCTCCCCGCGCGTACCGGCTGATCAGACCCCGCGGTGTGCCGGTCTCTGGACGATATTCCCGCGGACCGCCGGCGACGTCACGGCCCTGTCCGTCGCCGCCGGCGGTATCTTGCCGGGACGGCGTGCGCTCTTCGCCGAGCGGTGAGGCGTCGCCGTAGTAGAGGCCGACGACGACCAGGGCCCGCGCCCGCGGCTCGACCGCACGGGGGCGGGGGGATCGCGGGGCGTTGCGCGCCATGTAGGCCATGCCGCCATGGTGGTCGGCGGCAACCCATCGCTCGAGTGCCCCGCCTTCGCGCTCGAACGGCTCGCTTGTCGTGATGCCACACAGGTCGAACCCCGCGGCGCGGGCCTCGGCTTTGGTCGCAGCGGCGAGCGCGCGGAGGTCGACGGAGGGACCTGCGTTCATCACCGTTTCAGTATAGCAGGCCTGGTGCGGACGATCTGTGACGGCACCGCGGGGACTCCGGGTCGGCGACCGACGACCCCGAGGGTGCCATCGGGAAGCCCTCAGGCGGGCGCTGTCGGTCGGAACCCAACGACCTGGAACGTGCCCAGGCGATTGTTCGAGGTCGGCCGCCACTCGACGGTGATCGGCGCCGCGAAGTCCGGTGCCATCCGGCCGCGTTCGATCCAGTATCGCGCGTGGGGGTCGTTCAGGATGGCGGGACTGGCTTTGGCCACGAGCACCAGGGGCCCGTCGACGATGTGCACCTCGTCGAGCTCGGGGATCGCGAGCAGCGCATCGCGGAGCCGGTCGCGCACGGCGTCCGTCGGGGCGGGGCGAACGTTCACGAGCCCGATGTTCCGCCCGAGGGGGCCGATGATCTTGACGTTCGCGAGTTCGGGCGTGACGCCGGCGTCCCGCAGCACGCCCAGCACCACTTCGTTGGCGCGGGCGACCGCGCGCCCGTGATACTCTGGCGCCGCGAGCGGCTTGAGGAGGTGCTTCAGCTTGCAGCCCTCGCGGCCGGGGTTCTCGCCGATCCGAGGCGGCCGGACGTCCATCGCGTCGGCAAGGGCCAGGATCCGAGGTTTGTCGAGATCGAGGAGCGGGGCGTAGTAACCGTTGCAGACCTTGAGCCCCATCAGGCCCCACGTGTCGCTGCGATTCGCGCCGGTGAGGACGAGGCGGCCTCCGGACACCGCTTTGACCATGCCCAGCTTGATTTCGCGGGTGCAGCGGTTGCACGCCGGGCCGGCCGCCTGGACGCGGTGCTGCTTGAACTGCCCTAGCAGGCAGCGCTGCTGCAACCCGAGGCGTTCGGCGACCTCGAGGACGATCTCGTTGCCGCGCGTGTACGCGTACTGCCCCATGTTCACCGTGACGAGCAGGACGTTCGCGGGGCCGAGGGCGTCACGGGCGAGGGCCGCCGTGACGGTGCTGTCGAGGCCGCCGCTGAACGCGACCACGACCGGGCCCCCGCACGTCGTCTCGCGGATGTCCCCGAGGAGGGTGTCTCGCAGGTCCACGCTGTAAGCGTACCCGATCCTGCCCGGCTTGTCACGGACCCGGACCTGGGGCGCCCTGGCGGCCACCGGCGCCCCAGGGCGGGCCTTGGCCGGGCCGGTTTGTTGAGGAGGTCCGCGCCAGGCCCTGGGCGGCTGTCCCGGCGGAGGAGAAGGCTCCGGCCGGCATGAACCCAGGCAGAGCAAGGAACTCGGGCGTCGTCGGCCCCCTTTCGGGTG
>DASQGM010000232.1:0-20668 GCA_035632615.1 bacterium
GCTCGGCGTCAACGGCGTCTGCATCATCAGCCACGGCAGCTCGAAGGCGAAGGCGATCCGCAACGCGGTCGCGCTCGCGGCCGAGTCGGTGCGCGCGCGGATGGTCGACGCGATTCGCGAGGACGTGGGCCGGCTCGCGGAGCCCGCGGTCTCTCAGGGCATCCCCGCGGACTAGGAGCGCATCGGTGACGTCCCCCTCTGAGCACGCCCGGGGTCCCCAAGTGTTCGCAGCGTCTCCGCGCACTTGCGAGGTGGGCTAGCCGGTGCGACTTGCCGCCGTGTTTCCCGGACAGGGCACCCAGTACGTCGGCATGGGGCGTGAGCTGGCCGAACGCTGCGCGCCCGCGCGCGCGGTGTTCGAACGTGCGGGCGCGGCGCTCGGGTTCGACGTGCTGGCGCTATGTGCCGAGGGACCGGAGGAGGCGCTTCGCGAGACCGCGAATACGCAGCCCGCGATCCTCGTCACCAGCCTCGCGTGTCTGGCCGCGGTGCCGTTCCAACCGGATTGCGCCGCCGGATTGAGCCTCGGAGAGTACACGGCCCTGGTCTGCGCGGGCGCGCTGGAGATGGAGGACGCCGTGAGGCTGGTGCGCCTTCGCGGGACGTACATGCAGGAGGCGTGCGCGGGACGTGACACCATGATGGCGGCGGTGATGGGCTTGACCCCGGACCAGGCGCGCGGGGCTTGTACGCCGCACGCGCGTCTCGGGGTCGTCGAGCCGTCCAACTTCAACAGCCCGGGCCAGGTGGTGATCGGCGGTGACGCCGTGGCGGTGCGGGCGGCGCTCGAGACGGCAAAAGCCCTCGGCGCCCGCCGGGCGATGCCACTCGCGGTGAGTGCCCCGTTCCATACCAGCCTGATGCGGCCGGCGGCGGACCGGCTCGCCGCGGCGCTGGAGCGCACGCCGATCCGGCCGGCTCGCATTCCCGTGTTCGCCAACGTCTCGGCGGGCCCGGTCCGGACGGCGGACGAGATCCGGCGTGCGCTGCTGGCGCAGATGGCGTCCCCCGTGCTCTGGGAACAGTCGGTCCGGGCCATGCACGCCGCCGGCGTGCGCGGGTTCGTGGAGTTCGGCCCCGGAACGACGCTCGGCGGCATGATTCGCCGCACGGTCGAGGCCGAGGCATGGCACGTGGAAGACCTCGCATCGCGCGAGACCACGGTGGCGGCGCTGGCCCACGCGACGGGTTCGCTCGCGCACCCCAAGAACTCGGTGGAATGATGGGGATGTCTGGAGGCGGGACCCTCTGATGCGGGAGCTGGCGGAGATGGATGTCGTGCGGCGGTGGGTCGGGTGAGCGCGGACACGCGGGTCGCGCTGGTCACGGGCGCATCGGGCGGCATCGGCGGAGCGGTGGCGGAGCGGCTCGCGCGCGACGGTGTCGCGGTCGCGGTGCACTACAGTCGCAACCCGGCCGGCGCGGAACAAACGCTGCGCCGGATCACGGACGCCGGCGGGCACGGCGTGCTGGTGCGGGGCGACGTGACGTCCGCCGAGGCCTGCCGGAAGCTCTGCGCCGACGCCCTCGAGTGGCGGGGCCGTCTGGACATCCTGGTCAACAACGCCGGTCTGACGAAGGACGGCCTGCTGCTCCGCATGAAGGACGAGGACTGGCACGAGATCCTGGCGGTCAACCTGCACGGGACGTTCTACTGCACCCGCGCCGTGCTGCGCGAGATGGTCCGCCAACGCCGGGGCCGCATCGTCAACATCAGCTCCATCGTCGCGGAGGTCGGGAACCCCGGGCAGGCGAACTACATCGCGGCCAAGGCGGGCGTCATCGGGTTCACCAAGGCGGTGGCGTGGGAAGTGGCCGCCCGGGGGATCACCGCGAACGTGATCGCCCCCGGGTACGTCGAAACCGTGCTGACCGCGGGGTTAACCGAGGAACAGCGCGAGCGGGTGTTGAGCCACATCCCGATGGGCCGGACCGGGCGACCGGACGAAGTGGCCGCGGCGGTGGCGTTCCTCGCGTCGGACGAGGCGTCGTACATCACGGGACAAGTCTTGAACGTGGACGGCGGTTGCGTGATGCGGTAAACGGCAACGCCGGGGTTCTCCGGGTCGAATTCGGCACGGTGGGTCGGCAGCGGGCGGAACAGGGGACGGAAGACTCAGGGGGTGGTCGCGGGATGGCACCGGTGTTCGATCGGGTCAAGGCGATCGTCGTAGAGCAGTTGGGCGTCGAGGCGGGCGAGGTCACGCCGCAGTCCAAGTTCGTGGAGGACCTCGGCGCGGATTCGCTCGACGTGGTCGAGCTGGTGATGGCGCTCGAGGAGGAGTTCGACCTGGAAATCCCCGACGAGGACGCGGAGAAGATCGCGACGGTCGGGGAGGCCGTGAAGTACATCGAGAGCCACACCGAGGCCCCAGCGGAGTAGCCGCCGGCATGGGGTCGGAGATGGCGAGGGGCGATATCCTGGGCACGATGGAGCGGGAATGAGCAGGCGGGTAGCCGTTACCGGGGTCGGCGTGGTCAGCCCGATCGGCACGGGCAAAGACGCGTTCTGGAACGCCCTCATGGAGGGGCGGTCGGGCGTGCGCCGGATCGCGTCGTTTGATCCCACGCCGTTCGACTGCCAGATTGCGGCCGAGGTGACCGATTTCGATCCGGCGGCGTACCTGGATCGCAAGGAAGCCCGCCGCAACGACCGGTTCGTCCACTTGGCGATCGCGGCGACGCGGCTGGCCCTGGACGACGCCGGGTTTGCGATCGGTCCGCAGAACCGCGACCGTGTCGGCGTCGTGATCGGGTCGGGCATCGGCGGGGCGCACACCTGGGAGGAGCAGCACGACATCCTCAGGGATCGAGGCCCCGGCCGCGTCAGCCCGTTCTTCGCCCCGATGATGATCATCAACATGGCGTCGGGCGCCGTCAGCATCCAGGTGGGCGCGCGAGGGCCGAACTTCTCGATCGTGTCCGCGTGCGCCACGGGTGGGCACGCGATCGGCGAAGCGCTGCGCATCATCCAGCAGGGCGGCGCCGACGCGATGATCTGCGGCGGGGCGGAAGCGGCCATCACGCCGCTGAGCCTGGCGGGGTTCTGCTCGATGAAGGCGCTCAGCCTGCGCAACGAGGCACCCGCGCGGGCGTGCCGCCCGTTCGATGCTGGCCGGGACGGGTTTGTGATGGGGGAAGGCTCGGGTGTCGTGCTGTTGGAAGCGTGGGAGCACGCGGAGCGCCGCGGCGCCCGGATCTACGCGGAGATGGCAGGGTACGGCATGAGCGCCGACGCGTACCACATCACCCAGCCGGACCCGGAAGGTGACGGCGCGGCGCGGGCGATCCAAATGGCCCTCGACGACGCGCGCGTGGAGCCGGCCCAGGTCAGCTACATCAACGCCCACGGCACGAGCACGCTGTACAACGACAAGTTCGAGACGCTCGCGATCAAGCGCGTGTTCGGAGACGCCGCGAAGCGCGTCCCGGTCAGCTCGACCAAGTCGATGACCGCCCATCTCCTGGGTGCCGCCGGCGGCGTCGAGCTCATCGCCTGCGCGCTCGCGATCGAGCGTCAGAAACTGCCGCCCACGATCAACTACGAGGTGCCGGACCCCGACTGCGACCTCGACTACGTTCCCAACGTCCCCCGTGCCGCGCACGTGGACGTCGCGATGTCGAACGCGTTCGGGTTCGGCGGCCACAACGCCATCCTGATCGCGCGGAGGCCGTCCTGACCGTGAACGGGCTGCCCCCCGGCAGCCCCGGCGCGCTGTCGCCGGAACGGGACGTGCTGTTGGCCGAACTGGAGACGAAGCTCGACGTGCGCTTTCGCGATCGGTCGCTCCTGCACACGGCGCTCGTCCACGGGTCCGTGGGCTCCGACGCCCGCAGCCAGCACGGTGACAACTACGAGCGGCTGGAATTCCTCGGCGACGCCGTCCTGAACCTGGCGATCAGCGACCACCTGTACCGGATGTTCCCCACCCGTCTCGAGGGCGACCTGGCGCGGCTGCGCGCTGCGGTCGTCAGCGAGGGGCCGCTGGCGCACGTGGCGCGGGCGATGGACCTCGGACGGTACCTGGTGTTGGGCCGCGGCGAAGAAAAGGGCGGAGGTCGCAGCCGGGCGTCGCTGCTCGCCGACGTGCTCGAGGCCGTCGTCGGGGCGGTGTACGTCGACTCGGGGTACGGCGTGGCGCATCACTGCGTGATGCGCTGGTTCGGCGAGGATCTGGCGCGGCTCGAGGAGCCTGGCGAAGGCGACTACAAGAGCCAGCTGCAGGAACTCGTTCAGCAGCGGGAACGCCGTCTGCCCCGGTACCGGATCACGGGCCAGGAGGGACCCGACCACAGCCGGGTCTTCGTGGCCGTCGTCGAGGTGAGCGGGCGGACCCTCGGCGAGGGTCGGGGCCGGAGCAAGAAGGAGGCCGAGCAGGCGGCCGCCCAGGAAGCCCTGGTGCAGCTCCGGCGGGGCCAGGCCGGGTGAAGCAGCTGTGGGCGCCGTGGAGGCTTCAGTACATTAAGGCATCCCGGACCGAGGGGTGCATCTTCTGCTCGCTCCCGGGCGAGGGGCGCGACCGGGAACACGGCATCCTGTATCAGGGCCGGCACGCGTTCGTCATCCTGAACGCGTTCCCTTACAACTCCAGCCACCTGATGGTCGTGCCGCGCCGCCATGTTGCGCGTCCCGACGTCCTCACCGCGGACGAGCGGCTCGAGTTGTTCCACCTGATGACCGCGTCGATGCAGGCGGTCACCGAAGAGTACCGGCCCGAGGGCTTCAACGTCGGCATGAATTTGGGACGCGCCGCGGGTGCCGGGATCGACGACCACCTGCACATCCACGTCGTGCCCCGCTGGATCGGCGACACCAACTTCATGCCGGTGGTCGGCGACGTCAAGGTGATGCCGGAGGATCTGACCGCGACCTACGACCGTCTCGCGGGACCGATCAAGGCGGCCGCGGAACGGGACGATCGGGGCCGGACACCCTAGGACGCGCGTTCCACGGTTCGGCCGGGCGGACGCCGTGGCGGCAAGATTGTCCGGTTAGGCCGTTTTGGGGAGCCCCGCGGACCGCGCCGATTCTGCCGCATCGCACACTCCATGAAGCGCGCCAGGGCGGCAGTCATCACCGCGTCGCGCCGGTGAACGAACACGGTGGGGACGAACGCCCGATCCCTCGGAAGCCGGTGCAACGCGATGTCTCCGGTGCGCCGCGCGCGCTCGGCGATGGCACGCGGCATCAGCGTGACCCCAAGACCGGCGCCCGCGCAGCTGATGACGCCGTCGACCGTGCCGAATTCGAGCTGACGAACGGTCACGACGCCCCGCTCGGCGAGGAACCGCTCAAGCCGCTCGCGGTAGGAGCAGCCCTTTTTCAGCACGACGATGTTGATCTCACGGGCCGGCGACACAATCTCTCTCAGCGACCGCCATTCCGACGACGTGACAAGGACCAGCTCCTCGGTCCACACGGTCGTCTCCACGAGATCCGGATGCTGCACCGGTCCCGCGACGAACGCGCCGGCCAACCGGTACGCGAGCACGTCGTCGATCAACTCGGCGGTGGTGCGCGTGATCAGCGCGAGGTCGACGTCGGGGAACCTCCGTCGATACCGCGTCAGGATCGGCGGCAGGCGCAGCGCCGCCGTGGTTTCGAGCGATCCGATCCGCAGGCGGCCGCGCGGCCCGCCGTTGCCGCCCACCGCGGCCGCGGCCTCGTCGAGCAGGTGCCGCACCGTGACCGCCACGGGTAGGAGCTGCTCGCCCGCCGGCGTCAACGCAACGCCGCGGCTGTGGCGGCGGAAGAGCGGCGTTCGCAGCTCGTCTTCGAGCCGGCGGACCCGCGCCGTCACGTTCGATTGGACGGTGTGGAGCTCGTGCGCCGCCCGTGTGAGACTCCCCAGGCGCGCGACCGCTTCGAACATCCGTAGCTCGCCGCTCTCCACGCTCCGCTCCTCTCAGGGCGTCGGCCCGGGCCGACGTCACCCATCACTATTTCCGATGGCAATGATCTTTAGCAATCATTTTACTTGATATTCTGGCCGGTGTACAATCACACACGGCAGGGGAGGAGGATGGGACGTGGAGACGGCGTTGACGCGGCGCTTGGGCGTGCCGCACCCGATCATGCAGGCGCCGCTGGCCGGAGGCGGTGACACGCCGGATCTTGTGGCCGCCGTTTGCGAGGCGGGCGCGCTCGGCTTCATTGGCGCCGCCTACCTCACGCCGGCGCAGATCCACGAGGCCGCTCGGGCGGTCTGGGCCAGGACGTCGCGCCCGTTCGGCATCAATCTCTTCGCGCCGTCGCCGGCGCCCGACACCCCGCGCGACCCGGGGCCCGCGCTCGCGCGCGTTGCGCGGTTCCACGCGGAACTGGGCCTGCCCGCGCCCGTGCTCCCCCGCGCCGGTGGGCCGGGCTTCGACCAGCAACTCGCCGCCGCGCTCGAGAGCGGAGCGGCGGTGTTCAGTTTCACCTGCGGCATGCTGCCCCGCGCCGCGGCCGCTGCGATCAAGGCACGCGGCATGTTCCTGATCGGCACCGCCACCACCGTGGACGAGGCCGTGACGCTCGAGCGAGCGGGGGTCGACGCGGTCGTGACCCAGGGAAGCGAGGCAGGCGGGCACCGGGCCACGTTCGCGGGCGGGTTCGATGAGGGGATGGTGGGGACGCTCGCGCTGGTGCCGCAGGTGGTGGACGCCCTAACGGTGCCGGTGGTGGCGTCGGGCGGCATCATGGACGGGCGAGGCGTGGCGGCCGCCCTGGCATTGGGGGCGGGAGCCGTGCAGATGGGCACGGCGTTTTTGACCTGCGACGAAGCGGGTATTCCGCAGGCGTACAAGCAGGCGATCCTCGAGGCCGACGAGGGGCGCACGCGACTGACGCGGGCCTTCTCCGGCCGGCCGGCCCGGGGCATCGTGAACCGCTTCATGGACGACGTCGAGCGCCACGCCACGGCGGACTCGATTCTTCCGTTTCCGCTGCAGAACGCGCTCACCCGACCGCTCCGCGCCGAAGCGGCCAGGCAGGGCCGCGCGGAGTTCCTGTCGCTGTGGGCGGGACAAGGACTTCGTCTGGCGCGCCGCCAGCGGGCCGCGGAGCTCATCGCGCGGCTCGCGGAGGAGACGACCGCGGTCATCGACCGGTTGGCTGCCGCACGATGCGGCGGCGACCGTCGCCCGCGGGATGGCTGATTCGTCCGTCCTCGTATCA
Organism: bacterium; assembly: GCA_035632615.1. Lineage (GTDB taxonomy): Bacteria > Sysuimicrobiota > Sysuimicrobiia > Sysuimicrobiales > Segetimicrobiaceae > JAJPIA01. The sequence goes on from DASQGM010000232.1 coordinate 7,160, forward strand.
CCGGGCGGCGTGTGTCGAACCCATGTCGCGAACCGCGGCGACGTGACACGCGCAGGCACGCTGCTTGCTATCATGAAGCCGTGCGTTCCCGCGTCCGCAACCGGGTTCCAGGCCCGCGGCTTCGAGCCATCGCCGTCCTCTCGGTGGGGCTGCTGGCCGGGGTCCTGACCTCCGGTCTGTGGCTGCTCCGCGCGCACGGTGCCACGCCGGGCGGTCCGCCGTGGAGAGCCGGAACGGCTACGGCTGCGGCCGTCGACACCACCCGGCCGCCGCTGGCGCTCACGGACCGCTCCGCGCGGCTCCTCGGCGTCACCGCCGGCGATCTTGTGGAGCTTTCGCTCACGGCGGCGGGGCCGTGGCACGCGTTTCCCGTGGCGCAGGTCTACCGGCCGGCCGAGTACCCGACGGAGATCTCGCGCACGCGCGTTGACGTCCGGCTGCACCTGGCGGATCTCCAAGCGATCGGCGGCGGCCGCGACGACGTGGACAGCGTCGTCGTCCGCGTGCGACGGCCCGCGCGTGGGGCCGATGTGGCAGCCCGGCTCAACGCGCTCCCGATGGGGTTCCGCGCCTACACCGCGGCGGACCTGGCGGCGCGGGGGTCCACCACCTTCGAGGTGATCGCGCGCTTCCACCGCGCGATCAGCGTCGTCACGATTGTCGCGAGCAGCGTGTTCCTCCTCGCCATCATGGCGCTCCGCGGCGAGGAGATGCGGCGCCAGGTGGGGTTGATGCGCCTCGTCGGGATCTCGCGTCGCAGCGTCGCGGCCGCGGTGCTGCTGATCGCGTCCGCGGTCGCGCTCGCGGGCAGCCTCGTCGGCGTCGGACTCGGGTACGTCCTGTCGGCCGCGATCAACCTCTACTACCAGCGGCTGTTCGATACGCCGCTCGTGTTCTCACAGATCACCCTGCCGCTCGTGGCCGAGACGGTCGCGCTGTCGGTGGTGCTCGGGATCGCCGCGGGCGCCGTGACGGCGTGGCGGTTGCTGCGGCGTCGGCCGCTCGAGCAGCTCGGTCGGTAGCCCCGCGATGACCGCGCTCGGGTTCCTCGCCTCGCGGACGCTGCGCCGAAACCCGGTCCGCACCGCGCTCGTCGTGCTCGGGCTGTGCGTGACCGGAGCGCTGCTGCTCGACATGACGATGCTTGCGGGAGGGTTGGAGGCCAGTCTCGGCCAGCTCCTCGGTCGCCTCGGGTTCGCGATTCGCGTCGTCCCGAAAGGGACGCTGCCGTTCTCCGGAGACGCGCAGATCCCGGACGCGGACGGCCTTGCCGCGGGCATCGTGGGACGTCCCGGCGTGACGGCCGCGGTCCCGGTCGTCGCGACGAACGTCTACGTCGGTGGGGGCCGCGCGGCGTTCGCCTCGTTTGCGCTCGGCGTCCCGGACGGCGGCACCGGAGTGTACACCGTGCTGCAGGGGCAGGACCTTCCGAGGGGCGGGCGCGCCGAGCCTCCGGACGGGACGGGCGCCGCCGTGCCGGTCGTCGTCAATCGGAACATGACGCGTCTCGACGGGGTGCGGATCGGCGACGAGGTGGTGCTGTCCGGCGCGCCGGTGCCGGAGTTGAGCGGGTCCGCCGGGTCTGTGCGGGCCCGGGTCGTCGGCGTCGCGGACTTCTACGTCGATCTCGCGACCCAGCGGTCGATCGCGCTGCGCACCGTGGACCTTCGGCGGGTGCGGGGGGTGCCGCCGGGCGCCGCGTCGCTGATTCTGGTGCGGGTCTCGGACCCCGCGCGCGTCGGCGCCGTGGTCGCGTGGACCAACGCGCGCGATCCCCGCGTCGATGCGCTCAGCGTCGGACGATTCATCGCGCGGGCGGGCGGCCGGCTCACCTACTTCAACCAGTTCGCGCTGATCCTCAGCACGCTCAGCCTCGCGGTGTCCTTTCTGCTGATCACGGCGATCGTGACGCTGTCGCTCGGCGAGCGCCTCGGGGAGATCGCCGTGCTGCGCGCGCTCGGGATGACGCGGGTTCGCGTCGGGGCGGTGATCGTCCTCGAGGGCGTGGCGCTGAGTGTCGTCAGCCTCCCGGGCGCGTTCCTGCTCGGGCTCGGGATCAGTGGCAACCTCGATGCGATCCTGCGCGGCGCGCCGGGGGTGCCGGAGAGCCTGCATTTCTTCACACTGACGGCGGCGGCCGTGACCCGCACCGTCGCGCTGCTGATCGTGACGGGCGCGGCCGGCGGCCTGTACCCCGCCGCGGTCGCGTCCCGCCTCGGGATCGCCTCGACGCTGCACGCGGAGGTGCAGTCGTGACCACCGGGCGTGACGGGGCGGCCGGCCGTGCGGACCCGGCGGGACGCCTGGTCGTGTCGGCCCGCAACGTCGCCAAACACTATGAGATGCCGGGCGGCGTCGTGTACGCGCTCCGCGGCGTGAGCCTCGACGTCGAACGCGGTGCCTGCCTCGCGATCCTCGGCCCCAGCGGGTGCGGCAAGTCCACGCTCCTGCACCTCCTCGGCGGGGTGGACGTGCCGACCTCGGGGAGCGTCGACGTGCTCGGCCACGACACGGCGCGCCTGAGCGACGGCGCGCTGGCGCGGCTGCGCCTGTTCCACATCGGGTTCGTGTTTCAGCGGTTCTTCCTGCTGCCGATGCTGACGGCCGAGGAAAACGTGCTGCTGCCGATGATGGAGGCGGGGGTCCCGGCGGCCGAGCGGCGGGACCGTGCCCGCGCCCTGCTGGGGCGCGTGGGGCTGGCGGCCCGCGTGCACCACCGCCCCGGCCAGCTCAGCGGGGGAGAGATGCAGCGCGCGGCGATCGCGCGAGCGCTCGCGAACCAACCGCAGATCGTGCTCGCGGACGAGCCGACCGGTGAGCTCGACGAGGCGACCGGTCGCGAGATCGGCGCGCTGCTGCACGACCTGAGCCGCGAAGGGATCGCGGTCGTGATGGTGACGCACAACCCCGAGCTCGCAGGGATGGCCGACCGCTCGATCCGGATGAAGGACGGGGCGATCGCATGACGCGGGTGCCCTGGCTGCTCGCGTGGCGCAGCCTGGCCGACCGGCCGTGGCGGGCCGCGCTCCTGCTGCTCGGGTATGGCATGGGCGTCGCCGTGATGATTTCGCTGCTCTCGGTTGGGGAGGCGCTGCTGGCGCAGGCGCGTGATCCCAACCTGGCCGCGGGGGGCGATCTCGTCCTGTTGCCCGCGGGCGTGGACCCCGCCGTGCTGAAGGTCAACGGGGTGACCGGACTCTACCTCTCGATTCCGAACGCCGCGTTCATCACCCGCGAGTTGTTGCTCGGGCCGCGGTTCGCCGCCGCGATCGCGGCGGCGGCGCCCGAGATGCGCGACCGCCAGATCTACGTCCGCGTGCGCGGCCGGGTCGCGCCCGCCGTCGCATCGGCGGGCGTGCCGTCGCTCGACCGGGCCGCCGGCGCGCACGAAGGCGTGCCCGGCGCGGCGGATACCGGTGCGGACCGCGCGTGGCTCGATCCCGTCTCCGATGCCTTCTACAATCGGGGCGACCGATTCCACGAGCCCACTGCGGCGGAGCGCGCGGCGTGGGCGGAGTGGGACTACGTGACCTTTCTGGATCCGTCGTCCCGGACGTACGGTTACCTGACGCTGTTGGCCGGCGGAACGGGGCGGGGCGCGATCGTGCTCCGCGTCCGCCGGCCGGGACGCCCGGTGGAGGACGTCGCCGTTCCGGCGGCCGTCGGCGCGCGCGACGTGTCGACGACGACGGCCGCCCAGCGGATCGGCCCGGGGCGCGTGTGGGTCTCGTCCGGTGGCTATCGGATCGTGGTGCGCGACCCGCGGCTCGCCGCCGACCTGACACTCACCCCGGTCCCCGGACTCTACCTGCCGCCCGCGGAATCCGAGGAAAGCGCGTTGCGGTCCGGTTACGTGGTCCCCGTGCTCCGCGGCTGGCTCACCGGGACGATCGCCACCCGGGGTGGGGTGCTGCGTCTGACCCGCGCCGAAGCGTACCACGACCACAACTGGGGCACGTGGCGCGGCGTGACGTGGGAATGGGGAGAGGCATCCGCCGGCACCGGTGCGATGCTCTACGGCGAGTTGCACGCCCCGGACCCGGGCCTCGCCGCGGCTGTGCGCCCGGCGGTCCTGTTCCTATGGGCGCCTGGGGCCACCGCCGCAAACGGCTTCGCGGGTGTGTTCGAGGTGAAACGCCTCCTCTACGGCGCATGGCACGCCGGGCCGGTGGTGCGGGGCCATCCCGTGCGCGTCCCGGGCGAGATCGTGCTCGACGCCGCGGCCGGACCCGACCGGGTCCACGTGCGCGCCCGCGTGTGGGACGCGCTGGCCAGTTCACCGCTCGGCGCGAGCGGTTCCGGCGCCGCGATGCCGGACCGCGCGTTCCTGCAGCTGCGGACGGTGGACGACGTGAGCGGGACCGTCGACGGCCGCCCGTTCGCATGGACCGGGCAGGGCGCGTCGGAAACCTACGTGGCGGTGTCGGGCGGCCGCAGCGGGTCTCGGTAGCGCGCTTGCGCGCGACGCGGGACCGCGCCTACGGCGGTGGGCCGAGGAGGAGGTGGACCGGGTAGTTGGATCCGCTCTCCGGCATCGTCGTGATCCGGAGCGTTCGGCTGACGCCCGGCGCCAGGTGGATCGTCGTGACCACCTGCGGCGCGCTCGGCTGGACGGTCGGCCCATTGATGAGTTGGTTGTCGATGAGGAACGTGCCCCGCGCCTGTCCCCCGTCCGCGTGCATCACGAGCGCGGCGACCGCGGGGTCGGACGTGGGGTTGCTGACCAGGACGTTAAAGGTGTAGACCACCCCGTAGTTGCCCTGCAGCGCGATCCCCGTGGCGCCCTCGCGGAGCAGATCGGCATTGCCCCCTAGGGTCATGAGCAGCGGCGGCCCGCCCGCGGCAAACGTCAGCGACCGGTCGATCTGGGGGCTCGCAAAAGCCCCGCGCTGGTGCACGTTGTCGAAGTCGGAGAGGAAGCTCTCGGTCGGCGGGTCCATCTCGCCGGCGAGCCGCGCGAAGACCTGCAGATTCAGGCGGTCGCCGTCGACGAGGGCGAACTGCGCGATCCCGCTGACGACGCCGAGCGGGGGCAGGTCGTGCACCAGCAGCGGCACGGTTGTGTTCGCGGGAATCTGCAACAGGAAGCCGGCGTGGAGCCCGTACTGTTCGAGGAACCGCAAGGCCGCCGCGTGCCCGATCAGCAGTTCGTCGGAGGCCGGCCCGCCGCTCGCCCCGTTCACCCAGAGCGTAATCGGCGACCGGGTGGGATTGCTCAAGGCGACCTCGATCGTCATGCGCTCTGTCTTCGAGCCGTTCTGATGATGATAGAGGAGTCGGACCGTCTGCCCGTTCGGGAGCGACGCGTTGTACAGGACTTTCCCGAACGGGATCTTCTCCGGGCTGTTGCTCACCAGGAGCACCTGCGCGTCCGACCACTGCGCCGCCACATTCACCAGCGCGATCGGCAGCGTCACGCGTTCAGGCGAGCGCGAGGGCGTGAGGACCTGGACGGTCGCCTGGACGGTCGTGTCCGCCGCCGCGTCCAACGGAGCAAGGGCGGGCGCGGCCGAGACCAGCGTGACCTGGGCGGCGCGTGCCTCGGGCACCATCTCCCGCACCGCGGTTTCGATGCCGAGGCGCTGCGTGTTGACCGGGGCGGGCCCGCCGGTGACGCTCACCTGGACGGGGCCCCCCGGGATCGGTGCTCCTGGCGCCGGGATCCCCGGTATCGGAGTGCTCGGCGCCGATCCGCCTGGTGCCGGCCCGCTCGGCTCGGGCGCGGGCGGCGACATGGGAATAGAATACGATTGGGCGATCCCTGCGGTTGACCCCTGAAGGAGGACAAGCCCCACCGCGGCCGCGAGGCAGAGCAGGCGGCGTGCGCTCGCTGGGGTCGATGCGAGCTTCCAGGGCTGCGAAGAGTGTGTGCGACGCATGGATACGTATGTTATTGTTCCCCAATCGGGGGATTCCAAGACCGGGTGGAGAACTCCTGCCGCGCGGCCCGGCTGAGCGAGACGCCGGACCGGCCGGCTGAACGCGCACCCCGCCGACGTGCTGCCGGGAGACGGGCTTGCCCGACGGGGCGCGGGCGGCCCCGACGCGAAGTACTTGCGGTCAGCGACGACCGACCAGGGGTCGATGCGGCCCGCCGCCGCGCGTGCAACGCGCCGGCCGCGGCCTGAGCGAAGGATGGTGCCAGGTGAATCTGTCGACGACGTATCTCGGCCTCACGCTGAAGACCCCGCTGATCGCGTCCGCGTCGCCCCTCGCCTTGGAGCTCGACAACATCCGCCGGCTCGAAGACAGCGGCGCGGGCGCCGTCGTGCTGCCATCGATCTTCGAAGAGCAGATCGCGCGAGAGGCCGTCGAGCTCGAGCGACTGCTTGGCGCCGGCAGCGACAGCCAACCCGAGGCGGCGTCCTACTTTCCGCCCAGCAGCGCGTACGGCACCGGCACGCACCAGTACCTGGATCTGATCCGCCGCGCGCGTGAGGCGGTCGACATCCCGGTGATCGCGAGCCTCAACGGCGTCACCGGCGAAGGGTGGACCGACTACGCCCGGCAGGTGCAGGACGCCGGCGCGAGCGCGATCGAGCTGAACGTGTACCTCCTGCCGTCCGACCTGTCGCTGAGTGGACCCCAGGTCGAGCAACACTACTTCGACGTGCTGACGGCCGTGAAGCGGGTGGCGTCGGTTCCCGTGGCGATGAAGCTGAGCCCGTACTTCAGCGCCGTCGGCCACACGGTGCGCGCGCTCGACCAGGCCGGGGCGGACGGCTTCGTCCTGTTCAACCGGTTCTACCAGCCGGACATCGATCTCGCCGCGCTCCGGCTGCAGCGCGACCTGGTGCTGAGCCGCCGCGTCGAGATCCGCCTGCCGCTTCTCTGGATCGCCGTGCTCGCCGGACAGGTGCGCGGCTCCCTCGCCGCCAGCACCGGGGTCGAAACGGCCGACGAGGTGATCAAGTACCTCCTGGTGGGCGCCGATGTCGTGGCCACGACCTCCGCCCTGATCCGCCACGGCGTTGGGTACATGAAGGCGCTGCTCGACGGGCTGACGGCTTGGCTCGAAGTGCGCGACCTTGACTCGGTGGCGAGCATCCGCGGCCGCATGAGCCGCCTGGCCACGAGCGATCCCACCGCGTTCGACCGCGCCAACTACATCCGCATCCTCCAACACGGCGCGTCCGCGTGAGCCCGCGGCCAGCGGACCTCGTGCCACAGGAGAGTGGGACGTTCGGGATCGAATGGTGCCGGGCAACCGCGCCGCGCCATCCGGTTCGCCGGGTGCGCGCGGCTGATCAGAGGGGGCGGAGATGAAGATCGATTTGTCTGGGCGTGTCGCGGTCGTCTCGGGCGCGAGCGCCGGGATCGGACGGGCGATCGCGCAGGGGTTTGCGGAAGCCGGTGCGGACGTGGTCATGGGGAGCCGCCGCGAGGACGCGATCCGGCGAGCGGCCGACGAGGTGGCGAAATCTACCGGCCGGCGGGCCGTCGGGGTGGTCGCGGACGTGTCGCGGCCAGACGGCGCGGAGCGCCTGCTGGAGACGGCGCGCAAGGAGTTCGGGCGCCTGGACATCCTGGTCGCCAACGCCGGCGGGCCCCCCGCGGGGTCGGGGCTCACCCTGACCGACGCGCAGTGGGAACAGGCGTTCCAGCAGAACCTGATGAGCGCCGTCCGGCTCATCCGTGGGGCGGTCGAGCCGATGAAGGCGCAGGGCGGTGGGCGGATCCTGACGGTCATCACGTCCGGCGTGAAGATTCCGATCCCTCAACTGGTGTTGAGCAACGTGTTCCGCTCCGGCGTCGTGGCGCTCACGAAGACGCTGTCGTTCGAGCTCGCGCCCCACAAGATCCTCGTGAACAACCTCGCGCCGGGCCGCATCCGAACCGACCGGACCCGCGCCCTCGACGAGACCGTGGCCAAGGCGACCGGCAAGACCGCCGATGAGGTCGAGCGGCAAGCCATCGCGACCATCCCCGCCGGGCGGTACGGCGACCCCCGCGAGTTCGCCAACATGGCGGTGTTCCTGGCGTCGGATCAGGCGAGCTTCATCACGGGGACCACGATCCTGATCGACGGCGGCGCAACGCGGGCGATGATGTAGGCGTAGGTCGAGGTGTGGGGTCAGCCCGACGCGAGGCCCGGCCGCTCCGTCCTACGCGTTCTGCCGATGGTCCGCCGGCAGAACCTCAAGCGGCCTGGGGGCGTCGAACCGATAATAGCGCGACCACTCGCGTTTGCGAGCTGCTCTGCACCGCGACACACCTTGACCGGAATGTCCACTACGGGATCTTGAGCACCTTTTGCTAAAGAACTCCATCTGCTTCTTCGGGGGGAGAGTGTCCCCGGCGGCTCCTCGAAGGCCCGTTCTGGCCTTTCCGTGACGCACACCCCCTGGCTGGTCGCTCTGGCTTAGGACCCCCGCGCCTTGGCCTGGGGAGGCTCAGAGATCGGGTTGCCGCCCGATAGACGTCCTCAGGCCGGTTCGCTATGTTTAGCGATAGGGGCCTGTTCGGGTTCCCTGCGGCGTGCGTGCGGAACCGGCGTCGGGGGCCTTTTTTTGTTTAGCGCGCCTGAGCGACGCCGAGATCGGCTGGGGGCGCACGTCCCCGGCCACGGGAGGTCGGCGATGACCACCGAGGAGAAGGCAGCGCTGACGCTTGAGCGGGCTTGCGAGCTCGCCCGTCGACCGGACACAGTCCTCACGCAGGAACAGGTGCGGGGGTACCTGAAAACCGGCGAGTGGTCGTTGGACACGTACTGGGATCTCGCGACGGCCCAGGCGGCGTCCCGGCCGGACGTCCCGGTGATCGTCGATCAGGACGGGGCGACGACAACCTGGGGCGCGTTGAAGACGCAGAGCGAGGCGTTCGCGGCGGCCCTGCTGGACCTCGGGTACCGGCCGGGCGACTGCCTCGGCGTGCAGTTACCCAACTGGAGTGAGTTCTGCGTCGCCGTGCTCGGCGCGGTCCGGGCCGGCGTCCTGCCCACCTTGATCCATCCCCCGTACCGCTCCTTTGAGATGGAGTACATTCTCGGCCTCACGGAAGCGCGCGGTGTCGTTGTGCCCCGCGAGTACCGGGGCACCGACCATGTGGCGCTCGCTCGTCAGGTGCGGACTGCGCTGCCGCACCTGCGGGACATCATCGCCGTGCGCGGCGCCGGGGAACTCGCGTTTCGCGATCTGGTGGAGACGCACCGCGGGGACGCAGTCGCGGCGCCGGATCCGGTCGCGACCGATCTCTTCGTGCTGATGTTCACCTCGGGGACAACCAGCCGCCCGAAGGGCGTGATGCACGTCCACGCAAACCTGTTGAACGCCTGCCGGAAGTACGTCGACGCGTTCGCGCTCGGCCCGGCGGACCGGTGGCTGGTGGTCACGCCCTTCACGCACCTGACCGCGTTCGGCATCCCGTTCCTCACCGGCGCGTTGGCCGCGGGCTCGTCGCTTGTGCTGCTGGAGACGTGGGACGTCTCGAAAGCGTTGGAACTCGTCGAGCGGTATCACGTCACGCACCTGGTCGGCGCACCGCCGATGCTGCTCGACATCGCGCGGAGCCCCGAGCTCGACGCGCGGGACCTGTCCTCGCTGCGCTTCCTGATGTACGCGGGCGCGCCGTGTCCGGTCGAGATCCTCCGCCGGTTGCAGGCGCGCCTGGGATGCGCGCTCGCGGCGTTCTACGGGTGGACGGAGGGGCTGGCGCACACCTTCACGACGCCCACCGATCCGCTGGAAGTGACGAGTGTCACCGTCGGCCGGACGGGACCCGGATGGGAGTGGCGCGTCGTCGGCGACGGCGGGCGCACCGTCGCTCCGGGGGAGCGCGGCGAGTTCTGGGGGCGGGGTCCCAACTTCTCGCCGGGCTACTACCGGCAGCCGCAGTTCATCGCCGAGCGGTTTCAACCGGATGGGTGGTTCATGTCCGGCGACATCATGGTCCGGAATCCCGACGACACGTTCACCTACGTCGCCCGCACCGACGACATGATCAACCGCGGCGGACAGAAGCTCGATCCGCGCGAGGTGGAGGAACTGCTGTATCAGCACCCCAAGGTCGCCCACGTGGCCGTGGTCGCGATGCCCGCCCCGCGCGTGGGCCAGCAGGGGTGCGCCTTCATCGTCCCGCACGCAGGTGCGTCGCCGACCCTCGCCGAGATCCGGGAATTCTTGGCCGAGAAGGGGTTGGCCAAGTACAAATGGCCCAAGCGGTTGGAGCTGATCGACGCGCTCCCGCACACGCCGACGGGCAAGGTCATGCGATACGCGCTGCGCGAGCGCCTCGCCGCAAGCACGCCGAGCGCCGAGCCGACCGTGCGCGCCTGAGCGCCGCGTCCGACGCCGCGCGCGAGCCCCGGAGGAGGCGCGCCGTGGCGGGACGAAGGGAGAGTGCGCCGTGAAAGACATCCTCGACCAGGTCGCGCGCTGGATCACCGGGGGCAGGAAGGTCGCGCTCGCGACGGTCGTCGCCACCGAGCGGTCGGCGCCTCGGGATCCCGGTGCGACCCTCGCGGTGACCGAGGACGCCGAGGTGCTCGGATCCGTGTCGGGCGGCTGCGTGGAGGCCGCGGTCATCGAGGAGGCCCTCGAGGCCATCCGGTCCGGGACGCCCAGGCGCGTGACGTACGGCATCACGGATGAGGAAGGGATCGCGGTCGGGCTCTCCTGCGGCGGTACGGTGCACATCTTCATCCACCCGCTCGACCCGCCAGCCGGCGAGATCCTCGCCCGGCTCGCCCACGCCGCGGACCGGGAAGAGCCGGCCGCCGTCGTCACCGCCGTGACCGGGCCGCGTCCGGGCACGATGATGCTGGTGACCCCGCAGGTGGTCGTGGGCGGCCTCGGCGATCCGCGCCTGGAACAGGCCGCGGCGGCCGACGCGCGCGCGATGCTCGAGCGGGCGCAGACCGGGGCGCGCTCCTATGATCTCGCAGGTGAGCGCGAGGCCGCGGAGGTGTTCGTCGCGTCGTTCGCCCCGCCGGCCCGCATGTACGTCTTCGGCGCGACCACGCAGGCCGACGCGGTGGCGCGCATCGGCAAGTTCCTCGGATACCGCGTCGTGGTGTGCGACGCGCGAGCCGCGCTTGCCACACGGGACCGGCTTCCGAGCGCCGACGAGATCGTCGTCCGGTGGCCCGACGAGTTCCTGGCCGGGGCCCGCGTGGACCGCCGGACCGTGATCTGCGTCCTGACCCACGACCCGAAGTTCGACATCCCGTTGCTGCAGGTCGCGCTCGCCACGCCCGCGGCCTACATCGGCGCCCTCGGGAGCCGGCGCACGCACGAGGCGCGAGTTCGGAAACTCGTCGAGGCCGGTGTCTCCGAGGATCAGTTGTCCAGAGTGCACGCGCCGATCGGTCTCAACATCGGGGCGCGCACCCCGGAGGAAGTGGCCGTCTCGATCGCGGCGGAGATCATCGCGCTCCGCGCGGGGCGCCCCGGGGGAGACGTCGGTCTCCGTCCGAGGGCGCCCGCCGCGAAGGCTGGCCCTCCGTAGGGCTCGGAAGCGACCCGGGCGCCCGCGTCCCGGGGACCCGCGGAGACGTCTACTTGCTCGGGATCTTCCCGACGACGCCCTGGACGAACCAGTCGAGCGAAGATTGGGCGGCGTGGTCGAGGGTCCCGCCGGCCGGCACCTTGACCATCCCCATCTGATCCTTGATCGGTCCGGCGAACTCGTCGAGCGTCCCGGCGAGAATCGCCTGCCGCTTCGCGGCGACGAGCGTCCGCGTCGCCGTCGGCACCATCGGCCCGATCGGCGCGATGTCCACGGTGCCCCGGTCCATGCCCCACCACAGATCTTCGCCATGGAACGTCCCGGCCTCGACCTGCTTGGCGATGTACGCGTACATCGATCCCCAGTGCCACACCGGAGCGGTCAGGAACGTTTTGGGGCCGAAGCGGCTCATGTCGGAGTTGTAGCCGATCGCGAACTTGCCCGCGGCGGCCGCGGCCTGGACGGTCGCCGGCGAGTCCTGGTGCTGCGTCAGCACGTCGGCGCCGATGCTGAGCAGGCTGTCCGCCGCTTCCTTCTCCTGCGCGGGATCGTACCAGGTGTTACTCCAAACGACGTGCACCGTCGCCTTCGGATTGACCGACCGCACGCCCAGCGTGAACGCGTCGATGCCGCGGATCACCTCAGGGATGGGATGCGCGGCGACGTACCCGATGATATTCGTCTTGGTCATCCTGCCGGCGACGATCCCGGTCAGGTACCGCCCTTGCTCGATCTTGCCGAACGCGGTCATCATGTTCTTGGCGCGCTTGAAGCCCGAGATGTGGACGAAGTCGACGTTGGGGAACGCGCCGGCCACCTTGAGCATCGGGTCCATGTACCCGAACGACGTGCCGATGATCAGCCCGTACCCCTTGCGGGCCAGGTCGGTGAAGACCCGCTCGGAGTCCGCGCCCTCGGCAACGCTCTCGACGGCGGTCGTCGTGACGTTGGGGTCGTGGGCCTCGAGATACTTCCGGCCCTGGTCGTGCTCATAGGTCCAGCCCGCGTCGCCGACGGGACCTACGTAGACAAAGGCGACCTTGAGTTTGCCTGCCCCGGGCGCCATCCCAGGTGCGCCGGCCACGAGCGCGACTACGAGCGCGACCGCCAGGACCGCGCCGACCTGCCGTCCCCAACCCCGCATCGGCATCCCTCCCGCCCACCTCGTTCGCCGGGCGTCCGCGCCCCGGGTTGGGCTTACGGTTTCGCGGCCGGCGAAAGACGTCCTGCCGCGCGGGCAGGAGACAGCCTCCCGGGAGCCGTAGGCAATTACTACGATGGCTACCACGTCAGGCGCATCTTCCGGGCCGGCCCGCGGCGAAACGCCGACCGGCGGGGCACGGGGCCCCTCGATCTCGACACACGTGCTTGATGCCGGGCGCGGCGAACCCGCCGCCGGCGTGCGCGTGGAGCTGTACCGGGGCGGCACGCTGCTCTCCTCGGCGGTGACGAACGCCGACGGGCGGATTCCCGCGCTCGTGCCGGGCCCGCTCGTCCGGGGCACGTACCGGCTCGTGTTCGCGGTCCCGTCATCGTTCATCTCGCGCCTCGAGGTCGAGTTCGCGGTGACGGATCCGGACCGGCACTACCACATTCCGCTGCTGGTCTCGCCGTTCGCGTGCACGACCTACCGCGGAAGCTGAGCGTGGACGCGTTGGCCGAGTTGTTTGAGGGCCGGACGCGCCTCGTCGTGCGGCTCGCGCAGCGCTTGGATCCGCTCGGCGACGTCTCGGCGGTACTCGCCGAGGCGCCCGAGGACGAATTGATCGAGGCCCTGAACGCCCATCCGCGCATCGGAGCCGGACCGATGTCGGCACGCTCGGCACAGGAGCAGGGCGACGACGCCGATCCCGCGGTGCTGGACGCGCTCGTGCGGCTCAACCGGGCGTACGAGGACCGCTTCGGGTTCCGCTTTGTGGTGTTCGTGAACGGCCAGCGCCGCGCGGCGATCGTGCGCGTGCTCGAGGAGCGGATGGGACGCACGCGCGCGGAAGAGTTGCGGACGGGCGTGCACGATCTGATGGCGATCGCGCGCACCCGCTACCGGGTCCGGCGGCCGGGCGG
>DASQGM010000233.1:0-10979 GCA_035632615.1 bacterium
GGTACCCCGCAACGAGGAACGCGAGGCGTTCCAGGTCAAGAGGCGTAGTTGCTCCCGAAATCGAATCACGCCGTCGTACGATCAAGAAGACACTCGGCGCTGGACCGAAGCGGTGGGCGCCGGCTGCATGGTTGCGGGACGGAGGACACATGCGGGCGATCGTGATTCGTGAGCATGGGGGGCGGGACCAATTACGCCTCGAAGAGGTCCCGACGCCGCGGCCGGGAGCGGGCGAGGTCCTGGTCCGCGTGCACGCGTGCGGGCTGAACCACCTCGACATCTTCGTCCGTCGGGGGATGCCCGGTAAGCACACCCCGCTGCCGTTCATTTCAGGCGGGGACATCGCCGGGACAGTCGCAGAGTGCGGCGTCGGCGTGACGGGTGTGGCGGCGGGAGCGCGCGTCCTCGTGGATCCGGCGATTGCTCATGGCGCCATCGGAGAAGACGCGCCCGGCGGGCTGGCGGAGTATGCGGTCGTGCCCGCGGCCAACCTCATCCCCCTTCCCGACGACGTGGCCTTCGACACGGCCGCGGCGCTGCCGATCGCCTACGGGACAGCCTGGCGGATGCTGCTGACCCGCGGCGGCGTCCGACCCATGGAGCACGTCCTGATCCTGGGAGCTGCCGGCGGGGTGGGAACCGCGTGCGTCCAGATCGCGCGGATGGTGGGCTGCGTCGTATACGCCGCGGCGTCCACGGCGGAGCGCCTTGCCAAGCTGCGCGACCTCGGCGCCGAACATCTGATCAACTACCGCGAGGTCGAGTTCGACCGCGCGGTGTGGGCGTTGACGGGCAAGCGCGGCGTCGACGTCGTGGTGGACTACACGGGCGCAGAGACGTGGGTCCGCAGCCTGCGCAGTCTCCGGAAGGGTGGCCGGCTCCTCACGTGCGGTGCCACCACGGGGTACGATCCCAAGACCGACATTCGCTACATCTGGGTGCGGGAGTTGACGATCCTCGGCTCGGACGGATGGACGCGGGAGGAACTGAATACGCTGCTTGCCGCCACGTGGTCGGGACGCATCCGGCCCGTGATCGACCGCGTGCTGCCGCTGGAGCAGACGGCCGAAGGGGAGCGGCTCCTCGAGGACCGCGAGGCGTTCGGGAAGATCATCATTCACCCCAACGAGTGAGCCCAAGGAGGCGCTGAGTGTCGACGGTCCCGTTGGACGGGCTTCCAGAGTTTCTCGGACGGTCGCCGTATCACCGTCTACTCGGCCTGCACATGACGAAGGCCGCCGAGGGGGAGGTCGTCGTCCGGATGCCGTTTCGCGAGGACCTGCTCGCGGGTGACGACGAAAGCGGGCGGTACATCCACGGTGGCGCAATCGCCTCGCTCATCGATACCGCCGCAGACTTCGCGGTGATCGCCGCCGTCGGCCGGGACGTGCCCACCATCGATCTCAGGGTGGACTATCTGCGGGCGGCGCGCGGGACGCTCATCGCGACGGCGCGGACGCGCAAGGCGGGCCGGTCGGTAGCCGTCGCCGACGTGGAGGTGACCGACGACGCAGGGCGACTTGTGGCAGTCGGGCGGGGGGTGTTCAAAACGTGACCGTCGATCTCATCATCCCGCCGGACGCCCGCAAAGGGGGAGACGGATGATCGAGGACACGCTGACCGGAATCCGACCAGGAGGGGGTGCGTCTTGATCCCCGTCCGGCCCTGGCTCGTGACCCCGAACGCCGGGGATATCGGCGCGGAAACCTCGGCGCTCGACCCCGAACGGACGGCGCTGATTGCCGGCGACCTACGGCTCTCCTACGGCGAACTCGACGCGCGGGCGCGTCGCGTCGCTGGGTTGCTCCGCGGAGCCGGGGTCAGGCCGGGGGAAACGGTGGCGCTCGCGCTCGGGAACGACTGGCGGTTCATCGAGAGCGTGCTCGGCACCCTGCGGGCCGGCGCCGTGGCGCTGCTGGTGAACGTCAAGCTGGGCGGCGATACGCTGGGGTATGTCGTGCGCCACAGCGGGACCAAGTTTCTCGTGGCGGACGCCGGACTCGGCCCCAAGCTAGACGCGATGCGCGCTGCCGCCGAAGATGCACGTGGCACGCTCGTCACAGAGCCGGAAGCGTCCCGCGACCCGTACGAGGAGGCGCTCGCGGCGGCGACGCCGGCCGACCGGTCCGAGGCGGTCGAGCCGGATGACCTCGCGGTGCTGATGTACACGTCCGGATCGACCGGCCGGCCGAAAGGATGCATGCTCAGCCACAGCACCACATGGTGGCAGGCGCGATCCAGCGCGCGCACGATGTTGCTGGACCGCTCGGATCGCGGTCTGGTGATGGGGCCGCTCTATCATGCGAACGCGTTGTGGGGCACGTTGCTCCCGATGCTCTTCACGGGCGGCAGCGTGGTCATTCTGCGCGACTTCGACCGCGGTCAGGCGCTGCGAGCGATGCATGACCACCGGGTCACGTTCACGTCGGGAACGCCCTCGATGTACGCGCTGATGCTTGGCGATCCCGAGATCTCCCGCTACGACCTCTCGTCGGTTGCCCTGCTGACCTGCGGGTCCGCGCCGGTGCCGGCCGAGCTCATGGCCCGCATCGACGCGACGTTCCACTGCGACGTCGCCGAGACCTACGGTCTGACCGAGGCGGGAGCGAACATTCTGACACCGCGGTGGGGCGTAAAGAAGCTCGGCAGCACAGGCCTGCCGGTCCCCGATGTGGAGATCCGTATCACCCCGCTTGACGATCCGAATCGCGACTGCGCCCCAGGCGAGGTCGGGGAACTGTGGTCGCGTTCTCCGGCGAACGCGCTCGGATACCTCAAGGACCCGGAGCTGACCGCGCAGCGCTTCACGCCGGACGGGTGGGTACGGACGGGGGATCTGATGCGCCGGGACGAGCAGGGGTATTGCTACTTCTGCGGCCGTACGGACGACATGATCAGCGTCGGCGGCGAAAACGTGTATCCGAAGGAGGTCGAGACCATCATCCTCGAGCATCCGGCGGTGGCGGACGTGGCCGTCGTGCCCGCGCCGCATGCGGTGAAGGGGGAAGCGCCGATCGCCTTTGTCGTGCTCAAACCGGGTGCGGCGGTTACGGAGGACGAGCTACGGACACACTTCCTCGCCCGGGGTCCGGCCTATGCCCATCCGCGCCGCGTCTTCTTTCGGGATGTGCTCCCGGTTTCGAGCACGAACAAATTAGACAGAGGCGCCTTGAAGCGGCAGGCGAAAGAGCTGCTCCCGGACGGCTTGAGGTCCAGCCAGTGAGCGGGATCAGGACGCTGGGCCGAGCGGAGGGCTGAGGTCGACTGTCACCAAGCTCGAGCTCCGGCAGAAGGCGTGATGGCTGGCACAATCGGCGCCGGATCCCCGCCGCGTTGGCGCGAGCTACGTAATCGTCACCACGCCGCCTGGCGTGTCTAGTTCCACCGCCACGACCCCGGGGGTCTCCGCGAATTCGACGGCTGCGAAGGCACCGACTGCCTCTCCGAGGAGTGAAGCCAGTCGACGCGATGCCTCGGCCGGTTGGGGATCACCCAAACGGAGCCGTCGGATCGCCCGCGCGCCCGATGGGTGCTCGACCACGGCCGCGGCGGGATGCTGCCCAGGCGGGACGTTCCATTCGATGATGAACGGTAGCACGCTCGGCGCGCTAAACGGGACGAGCAAGAGCGTGCGCCACCGCAAGGAGACACCGTCCGGCCGCGTGCGCGCTCCGTCCTGGCTTTCCGTCGGGACGCCAACCTCCCGGAGATGTGCCTCGAGGACGCTGAGGCGGTCGGTGCGCGCCGCCCACGTCACGAAGGTCCGCCCTTCGCGCACGGCACGGGCGACGCGCTGGGCGCTCGGGGATCCGGCCTCCGAGGGATCCACGACGGCGATCAACTCGAGGTAGGACGATCCCAGGGGGACGATCATGTTCCCGGTCCCGATGCCGGGATGGCGTCCTCCGGGGAGCGCTCGGAGGCCATAGGTCTGTTCCAGATGCCGAGCGCCGCCAGACAAGTCCGCCACCGCGATCAGGACGTGATCGATGGCCACCAGCGGACGATCCGTCATCTACGTTCCTCCTGGGGTGTGGCGACGGGCACACGACGCCCCTCCCGCCGGGTGGAGGTCATCCAAAGTGGGGGGCGTCAATCGCTCCAAAGAGCACACCGCGGTTAGGCATCGTCGGTCCGAACATCATGCCTGTCCCTTCCCGCCTTCGCCAGATCGCGCACGAGGATGTTTTCCCCGGCGACACCGCCGCCCCTGCACGTGCAGTCGAGGAATCGCCAGCGCAGCAGCGAACCTACTCGCAGACGCGGGGCCGGCACGACGGTTCAGGCCATGGAGGATCGACATTGTTGACGCGACGTGAGTTGTTGAAGATCGGCGCCGGAATGGCGGCCGGTGTGGCGGGGGCGCCGGGCCGACCTGGAGCAGCCGCGGCCGCGCAGGCGCCGTCGCAGGTTGTGATCGCGATCTGGGGCCTGCCAGTCCGCATGCTGGGCAGCAACGAAGCGGTATTCTCGTACGTCAACCTCATGATCAACGACTCCCTGACCGCCGTCGACGGTCAGGGAAACGTCAGCGGGCGGCTCGCGGCGCAGTACCCGGCCTCGCCGGACGGCAAGACGTACCTCGTCACCCTGCGGAACGCAAAGTTCCAAGACGGGACGCCCGTGACCGCCCAGGACGTCAAGTTCAGTTACGAACTCTATTTGCACCCCAAGTACCCAACGACCGCGCCGGCGTTCCTGGAGATCGCCGGCGCGCAGGAGTACAAAGCCGGCAAGGCGTCGGCGGTCACGGGGATCACGGTCGTCAACCCGCGCGTGGTGCGGTTCATCCTCAACCGCCCGTATCCGTTCTTCTACGAACAGATCGGGACCGCGGCAATACTGCCC
Organism: bacterium; assembly: GCA_035632615.1. Taxonomy (GTDB): domain Bacteria; phylum Sysuimicrobiota; class Sysuimicrobiia; order Sysuimicrobiales; family Segetimicrobiaceae; genus JAJPIA01. The sequence goes on from DASQGM010000233.1 coordinate 4,849, forward strand.
GCGCACGCGCTCGCGAACGTCGACATGTCGCGGCTGCAGGAAGCGCCGTTCGCGCGGCGGCCGATCGGCGCGGGGCCCTACCGCCTGGCCGAGTGGCGCGAATCCGAGAGCATCACGTTCGAGGCGTTCCGCGACTATTGGGCGGGCGCCCCGAACCTGCCGCGCGTGGTGTTCAAGCTCATCCCGGAAGATGCCACGGTGCTCGCAGAGCTGCACGCCGGCAACATCGACGCCGGCCGCATCCTTCCCGAGGCGTACGCCCAGTTTCAGAACGATCCTCGCGTCACGCCGCTGCGGGTGCCCGGAGACACATTCTATTGGTTCGCGCCCAACTTCAAGCTGCCGATCTTCCAAGACGTCCGCGTCCGCCAGGCCATGGCGTACGCGATCAATCGCGAGGAAATGCTCCGGGCGCTGTACCGAGGCCTGGGCACGGTCTGCCAGAGTCCGGTTCACCCGAGCCTCTGGCAGTACGACAAGCAGCTCAAGGGGTACGCGCACGACCCGGCGAAGGCGAAGCAGCTCCTGGCCCAGGCGGGATGGACGCCGGGACCCGACGGGATCGTGCAGAAGGGCGGGCAGCCGTTCAAGGCGAAATACGCGTTCCTCGCCGGGAAGGACTATCAAGACCAGGCCCTGCTGATTCAGCAGTACCTCCGCGCGGTCGGTATCAACATCGACGTGCAGGCGGTCGAGCGCGGCGACTTCTTCAGCCGCTATTTCACGCCCGGCGCCCCGATCGAGCTGGTCGGCATCGCGTGGTTCAACCTCATCTTCCCGCCGCAGGCGGAGCTCGAGGCGAACTTCATGAGCACGGGGTCGACCTCTCAAATCATCGGTTACAGCAACCCGAAGATGGACCAGCTGCTCCAGCAGGTCGTGCTGACCCGCGATCGGACGGCGCAGAAGGCGCTTTACAACCAGATTCAGGAGGCCGTGCTTGCCGACGCCCCACACATCCTCACGATCCGGCCCGACGTGATCTGGGGGGTCAGCAAGAACTTCGTCCTGCCGAGCGGGGTCAACTCACTCCGCGACTTCTTCGGATCCCTGCCGCGTTGGAAGGCGCGCTGAGCCAGCGCGTCGCGTGAGTGCCTACCTGGCACGGCGGGTGCTTGTCCTCATCCCGCTCGTGTTCGGGGTCACCGCGATTACCTTCGCGCTCCTGGTGCTGGCGCCGGGGGATCCCGTCGACTTTCTCGTCTCGCCGGAGCAGCGCGGGTTCACCGATGTCGCGCAGCTGCGCCATCAGCTCGGGCTGGACCGTCCACTGCCGGTGCAGTACGCGTCGATGATGGCGGAGCTGGTGACCGGCAAGCTTCGGAGCTTCAGCGACCGCCGTCCCACGATTCAGCGCGCGGCCGAGGCCTTGCCCACGACCCTCATCCTCACCGCGACGTCGCTCGCGCTGACCATCGCGCTGGCGTCCCCGATCGCGGTCGTCTCGGCGCTGCGGCCGTACAGCGGCGTCGACCATGCCGCGACGCTGTTTTCGTTGCTGGGGATCTCGCTCCCGACGTTCTGGTTCGCGCTCGTGTTGATCTTCGTCTTCACCGAAGAGCTGGGCGTCCTGCCGGCGAGCGGGCTCCGCCCCGTTGGCGCATCCGGGTACAACCCCGCCGTGATTTGGCCCTATCTTGTGATGCCCACGATCGTGCAGGCGCTCAGCATTCTTCCCGTGCTCGTCCGATACGCCCGATCGTCGCTGCTGGACGCGCTCGACCAGGACTACGTGCGGGTCGCGCGCAGCAAGGGACTCGCGGAACGAGCCGTCTTCCTGCGGCACGTCGTCCGGAACTCGCTGACGCCGGTGCTGACCATCACGGCCCTGTTGCTGCCCTTTCTGTTGAGCGGTTCCGTCGTCGTCGAGACCATCTTCGCGCTGCCGGGCATCGGACGGCTGGCGGTGAACGCGGCGCTCGCGCGCGACTACCCGACTGTCCTGACGACGACCACGGTCGCCGGCGTGCTCGTGGCGCTCAGCAACCTCGGCGCCGATCTCGGCTATTTCTATCTCGACCCCCGGATACGCCATGGTTAGCCAACTCGTCCGCCCCGCCACTGTCCCGCCGCGGTCCCGCGCGGGCCGCCGCGCCGCGCGACACCGGTTCGTCCGCAACCCGCGGGCAATCGCGGGGGCTGCGATCATGACCCTGTTCTTCGCGCTGGCGATCGCCGCGCCGCGCCTGGCACCGTTCCGCCCCGACGTGCCGCACGTCCTTGCCATCCTCCACACTCCCGCCTGGCCGTACCTGCTCGGCACGGACAACCTGGGGCGGGACGTGCTCAGCCGCATCATCGTCGCGTCGCGTATCTCCCTTGCGATAGGCGTGCTCTCGATGCTCGTCTCCGTGGTCGTCGGCATCCTCGTCGGCGCCTCGGCGGGCTACTTCGGGGGCCCGATCGATGCCGTCCTGATGCGCCTGACCGATGTCGTGCTGGCGGTCCCGGTGTTCTTCCTCGCGGTGGCGTTTCTCGCGCTGTTCGGGCCCAGTGTGCCCGGCCTCATCTTGATTATCGGCCTGACCGCGTGGCCCCCGACGGCCCGGCTGGTGCGCGCCGAGTTCCTGTCGCTGCGCGGTCGGGACTTCGTTGTCGCCGCCCGGGCGACCGGCGCGTCGAGCGGCCGGATCATCGCGCGCCACCTCCTGCCGAACGTCGTGCCGGTGATCGTGATCTCCGCCACCCTGCGCGTCGGCCTGGCGATCCTCACGGAGGCCGGTTTGAGCTTCCTCGGCCTCGGGGTCCAACCGCCGCAGCCGAGTTGGGGCAACATCATCGCCGACGGACGAGAGTACCTTGCGACCGCCTGGTGGGTGTCGATGTTCCCAGGCTTGTGTGTGTTTCTGGCCGTCATGGCGTTCAATCTCGTCGGCGACGGCCTCCGGGACGCGTTCGATCCACGGCTGCAGATCTGAGTGGTTCAAGTCGGAGGTGTGAGATGACCCGGATAATTCTGCGCGGTGCGACCGTCTTCGACGGCACGGGCCGGCGGCCCGAGCCCCGGACAGTGGTCGTCGAGGGGGACCGCATCGCCGACGTGGTGGCCGGCGGCTCGGCAGACAGCGTCGGCGACGCGCGGACGATCGACCTCGGCGGCTGCACGCTGCTTCCCGGCCTCATCGATCTTCACGTGCACTTGGGGTGGGGGCCGCGGACGTTCGCCCCGACCGTGGCGGCGATCGCGCTCAGGGCCGCCCGCAACCTCCGCGCCGCGCAAGCCGTGGGGGTCACGACGATCCGCGACGTCGGCACCCAGGGCGGCGTCGCCGCGGCGGCGCGCGACGCGGTGGCGCGCGGTGACATCCCGGGTTCCCGCGTGGTGCCGTGCGGGCAGATTCTCTGCATGACCGGCGGCCACGGGTCGGAACCACCGGCCCTTCCCGGGATGGCGCGCGAGGTCGACGGTCCGGACGATTGCCGGCGCGCCGTCCGCGAGCAGGTAAAGGCGGGGGCGGACTGCATCAAGGTGACGACCAACGGGCCGCTGAACGTCGTGGAGCTGACGCAGAACGAGCTCGACGCCATCGTCGACGAGGCGCACCGGCTGGGCCGGCGGGTTGCGTGCCACGCGTCGATCCTCGGGTCCAGCCAGATGGCGGTGCGGGCGGGCGTGGACACGATGGAACACGGGTCGGACCTCGACGAGGAGACCGCGCGCCAGATGGCCGACCGGGGGATCACGCTCGTCCCGACGCTGCTCGTGTCGAAACGCATCATGGATCGGTGGGACGAGTACAAAGTCATCCCGATGTTCCGGTCGATTCCCGTGCGCGCCAAGCGCGCGGTCGAGAGCTTCCAGATCGCGCTCTCGGCCGGGGTCCCGCTGGGCGCCGGCACGGATCTCTTCTTCGGGCTCGGCCGGTTCGAGTCGCTGCCCGAGGAGATCGAGTACATGGTGGCATGCGGCATGAGCCCGGGCGCGGCGCTGGCGGCCGCGACGTCCCGCGGGGCCGCCGCGCTCGGGACGGACTATGAGATCGGCACGATCGTCCGCGGCAAGATCGCGGATCTGCTCGCGGTCAAGGGAGATCCGACCACCGACATCGCGGCGCTGCACCAAATCACCTTCGTCATGCAGGCGGGCGAGATCGTGCGCGGCGCGCTGTAACCGCGGACGATTCGGGTTCAGGCGGACATCCTCGAGCACGGCGCCGTGCGCGGCAATCGTGCGGACATTCGATTGAGAGTCCTTGATTCGCCGCTCGAGGCGGGATGACCGGTGCCTCGAGCCCGGGGTGCACGGCGGCGAGGCGGGCGGGGTCCGGATTGAGGAGGAGATCCCGATCACCGCGGGCGGGGTCCGGGCTCTTCTCTTATCCTGTTGGGGAGGCTGGAGGCGATCCGGTGACGGGACGGCGCGCGACCTTTCGCCGGGTCGGGCAGGACCCCCCCTTCCGCGCGCGAACAGAGTTCTACTTGTAGGTGGGGCGCGGCATCACGCAAGACCATCGACCGACACAGCCGCAGCGCTGACGAGGGGGCGTGTATGAACGTACGACGTCGAGTCTGGTCCGGCCTAGTCGTCCTGATCCTGGCCCTATCGATCGTTGGTGCTCCCGGTTCGCACGCAACCGGTGCGTCCCGCGCGGACGTGTTGATCATCGCCAAGGACATCTCGGATATCCGGACGCCGGACCCCAACAAGTCCTACGACGTGAGCGGCGTCTTTCTCCAGTTTCCGATCTACAGCCGTCTCGTCAAGCAGGTCGCGCCTGACTTCTGGAAGATCCAGCCGGATCTGGCCGAGTCCTGGACCGTAAGTCCCGACGCGACGACATACACCTTCAAACTCCGCAAGGGCGCCGTATTCTCAGGCGGGAACCCCGTCACGTCCGAAGACGTGCGCTTCTCGCTGCTCAGGACGCGCAACATCAAAGGATACGGCTCGTTTCTGGCCGATTCGATCAAGGCCGTCGACGTCGTCGACCCGCAGACGGTGCGGGTGACGCTGAGCGGTCCTGATGCGACCTTCCTCGCCGCGGTGGGGGCAGGCGTGTTCTCGATCGTGGACAGCAAGACGGTGCGCGCCCACGGTGGCGTGGAGACGCCCGGAGCCGACACGCTCGACAAAGCCGAACAGTGGTTCTACACGAACTCGGCCGGTGCCGGTCCCTACGTCCTCCAACGGTACACGCGCGAGACGGAGATCGTCCTGGAGCGCAACGACAAGTACTACGGCACCCACCCCTTCTTCCGCGAGGTCATCATCCGGCACGTGAAGGATCCCAGCACGCAGGCGCTCATGCTGCAACGGAACGATGTCGACCTCGCGCTCGACCTCAACGCCGACCAAGCCGACAGCCTCAAGGGGAAACCGGGCGTCGCGCTCCTCGAGGACCCGTCGGCGTACACGGTCTACCTGGGGTTGAACAGCAGCGCCCACCCGTGGGACAATCCCAAGGTCCGCGAGGCGGTCAAGTACAGCATCGACTACAACGGCATCGTCTCCGGGATCATGCACGGACACGGTCAGCGCATCGGCAGCATCATGATGCCGGGGATGCTCGGATTCCCGGACTCGCTGAACAAGCAACTGCTGTACGCCCACAACCCGGCGAAAGCGGCGAGCCTGATGAAGGAGGCCGGGGTCTCGCGCGCGAGCGTGACCCTCACCTGGGCCTCGGGGACGAACTACGGCGCCCTGCCGCTCGACCGGCTGGCGCAGAAGCTCCGGGCCGATCTCGCCACGATCGGCATCGATCTCCGCCTCCAGCCCGTGCAGCAGTCGATCTTCCTGACCTACTACCGTCAGGGCAAGCCCGAAACCGCGATCGGGTTCTGGTTCCCGGACTACATGGATCCGGACAACTGGTCGTACTTCGTCAGCGGCTTCATTAACAAGCGGCTTCACTGGCAGAACCCCGAGGCCGCGGCCCTCGTCAAGGCGGCGGCACAGACACCCGATCAGCAGAAGCGCGGGACGATGTACGAGCAATACAACCGCATGCTCGCAGCGCCGGGCTCCCCGTACGTGTTCCTGGCGCAGCCGACCGCCATCACCGCAGCGCGCGACGACATCACGCAGTTCAAGTTCCACCCGCTGTACTTCCTCCAGATCGAGTCGCTCGGGCGGAAGTAAGCGACACGGTGGGCGCTGGCTTCCGGCCGGCGCCCACCGCAGCCGTCCG
>DASQGM010000234.1:0-2063 GCA_035632615.1 bacterium
CAATCAGGAGCACGGCCCAGCGGGCCGAGGTGACCACGGATCGGCGCATGCGTGCGTCCCCCCTCTCCTTGGAACGGATCCGGCCCGCCCGCCTCGCGGGCGGGCGTTCAACGGCGGCCGTCGAGCTCCGACAGCGCCTCGTTCACTGCCCGCCTCGCTTCCCGCATCCCGGACACCGCGCGGTTGCGCTCGCGCACGAGACGGGTCACCAGGAACTCGTACTCGTCGGTACCCGGGCTGAGCGACGCGAGCCGGCGCACGCCCTGCAGACCGGGCAGCGGCGACGTCGGCACGGCGAGGTCGTGATCGAACTGGCCGGTGCGCGTGTAGTCGATCGGAATCAGCGACCGGCTGATCCCCGTGAGACCGCGGTTGATCGCCCGCGCGTCGTCGGCGCGCGCCGTGGCGGCGTGCGCCCGGAGCGCATCCGCCGACGAACGAAGCGTCGCGAGCTCGCGGGCGACCGGCGACAGATCCAGACGATCGCCGCACGCCGCCTGCAGGTCACGAAGCGTCTCGTCGAGCTCCGCCAGCACCGGTCGATGATCGATCGGGAGGATCGCGGCGGCGCACAGCCGATGAAGGAGCACGGCGTAGATCTCCGCGTCCCGCTTGAGGAAGGCCGGGTCGATCTTGTCCACGGTGTCGTCGGGCGTGTGCCACCACCACCCGGGGCCCCCGCTCTTGCCGGCGCCGCCGCTGATCTGGTGGTGTAGCGCCAACAGCACGGGATCGGCGTTCTCGGCGGGCTGCTCGGACAACAACATCAGGAGCGACGGAATCCCGTGACCCCAAAACGACTGGTCCCCCGCGCGCCCGTAGCGCCTGGCCGAGAGCCGCTGCCCCGCGAGCTGCTCGATGACGTCGCTCGCGAACTCCCGCAGCTCGCCCATGCTGTTGCCTTCCGAGAGGACGGTGGCGCCCTTGCCTCCGACCGAATCCACGTTCACGTGGGCGACGCAGTGATCGTGCAAATCGTGCCAGAAGTGATCTGCGTACCAGGCGGACCCCGCGTACCTGGCGTGGGAGTGCCCCGACCAGAACGCCACCCTGAGACCCCGGCGGAGCTCCGCGCGGCGCGTGGCGAGCAGACGGGCCACCTCCAGCATGGTCGCGTTGGCCGTCCCGTTGTCCATCGCGCCGTAGTACCACGAGTCCACGTGCCCGCTGAACATCACAAAGTGTTCCCCGCCGGCTCCCGCCCGTGCCGGCCGCAGATCCCCGGTGAGGCAGGGGAGCTGCTTCCAGCCGCGATACACGCGCGTATCGAGGCGGACCCGGACGGGCCCCGCCTGCACGAGGTCCCGGAGACGAGCGCCCTCGCTGCCGGTCACGGACACGGACGGCGTCTTGGGCAACAGGTGGGCCGTCTCGGGCGTCGGCGTGCCCCACACGGGCGACAGGGCCCGCTCGTGCAGGTAGGTCCCGGCGATCCACACCGATCCCGCAACCCCCGTGGTCTCCACCGCGAGGTTCTTATTGGGCGCGATGATCCCGTCCACGAGGGCGATCTTCCCACGCAGGTCGACGCTGCGAAGATCCCCGTCAGTGCCGCGCCCCACGTAGACCAAGGGCGCCTCCACGCCCCCGTGTGGCGTGGACGCCGCGAACGCGTGGGTCGCACAGGGAACGCGAACCGGCGTCGCGGCGGCCGCGGTCGCGCCGAGGGTTGCGGACTCCGGCCAGGACACCAGCGCGGGGTGGAGGTAACGATTGGTCGCGAGCCCATACCCGCGGAGACGCGCCTCGATCCAGTCAAACGCCTTCGCCTCGTCGGGGGTCCCAGAGAGGCGCACCCACTGCGCGATCGTCCGGGTGGCTTCCATCAAGTGGTCCGCGGAGACCTCTGCGATCAAGGCTCGTTCGTCGACGTCAAGGGATCGCACCGACATCCACTGGTCCCCCTCCGCATTCCCCCCCGTCCCGCGCGTCGCGGGGAGGTCGCGGCGTTGGACACGACCGAGAGAGAGTCCGTGTCCCTGGACCTAGGTGGTTCGCCGCGACGGCGGGAATCTCCTCACAAAGGGCGAACCGCGCGTCCCGCCAACACGGCTGCGGCGTGC
>DASQGM010000235.1:0-8626 GCA_035632615.1 bacterium
GACGACGCGCGGGCCAGCGCGACGAGCGAGACGTCTTCGCTTGCATGGGCGTCCAGGTAGGCGCGTGCCGCTCGGACGGCCTGGTGCTCGCGGCCGACGCGCCGCGGGCGTGGGCGACCGGCGGAGTGCCTGGCGACGAGGCGGGCCAGGGCCCGGATCAGCAGGGACTGCCGCTCCAGCAGGGCCGCGCTGGCGCGTTCCAGCATGATGTGCAGCCGCCGGAGAGCGGCCGCGACCTCCGGATCGCGCACCACATAATGGGGAAACCGGGGCATGTCCCCCCTAGCGCCCGCAAACTCGGCCGCGACCCGCCCGAGCAGGTCGATCCCGGGATAAAACGCGCGGTACTGCCACACCGTACCGCCGGCGGCGTGTCCCGCGTGGACGTCCCCGGGGTTGACCAGGAGGATGTCGCCCGCGCCCGCGACGTACGACTTGCCGCGGCAGGTCGCCGTGGTGGCCCCGGCCTCGATGACCGCGATCATGAATTCCTCGTGGGCGTGGGGCGCGAACACGTGCGTCACGTAGCGCGCGCGGAGCAGTTCGAGGCCGCCGAGATCCTCAGCCCGCCAGAGCCGGGCAAGATCGTGCATAACGCCTCCCGCGACGATCGGCTGCGGGTCCGTTGGCCACTGTAACAGGAACAGCAGCCGCGTACAAGACGCCTCGCGTCAGGCTCCCTAGAATTGTGGGCGGGGCGCGGCACCACGCCGAAACCGGCGCGCGTCCCGTCTCTTTAAGGATGCGCCGAGCCGGCAGGAGGGATCGTTTCATGCGTGCGCGGCCTACGACCGATGCGATCGACCTGCGGGGCCAGGTGGCCGTCGTGACGGGCGGAGGGCGCGGGCTGGGACGCGCCTTCGCACAGGCGCTCGCGGCGGCCGGAGCGGCGGTTGCGGTGCTGGCGCGATCCGACGACGAACTCGCGCAGACGGTGGCCGCAGTCGAGCGGGCTGGCGGGCGGGCGCGCCGGTTTCGGGCGGACGTGACCGACGCGGCGGCGGTCCGGACCACCATGGCCGCCGTCGAACGGACGCTCGGGCCGGTCGACCTGCTCGTGAACAACGCGGGCGTGGTCGGGCCGTTGGGTCCGTTCTGGGAGGCGGACCCCGAGGTATGGTGGCGCGCCGTGGACGTCAACCTGCGCGGGCAGATCCTGTGCGCGCATGCCGTCCTGCCGGGCATGGTGGCGCGCCGCCGCGGACGCATCGTCAACGTGGCGAGCGGCGGCGGCGCAAGAGCCATCCCGTACATGTCGGCCTATGTCGCGGGCAAGACGGCGCTGATCCGCTTCGCCGAGTGTCTCGCAGCAGAGACGCACGAGTACGGCATCGCCGTATTTGCCGTGGGCCCCGGGACCGTGCGCACCGCCATGTCGGAGTATTCGCTCAATTCGCCCGAAGGCCAGAGGTGGTTGCCCTGGTTTCGGATGATCTTCGACGAGGGAAGCGACTCGCCGCCAGAGCACCCCGCGCGGCTCGTTCTCTCGCTGGCCTCCGGCAGGATGGACGCCCTCTCCGGGTGCTTCCTTACGATAGCCGATGACCTCGACGTCGTGCTGGCACGCGCGGCCGACGTGGAGCGGGACAAGCTCTACCGGCTTCGGGTCCGGACCCTGGACGCGCTGCCGGTCGCGCCAGGTACGGCGGGCCGCACGCGGGCCGAACGCGCGGCCGGGTTGACCCTCCGCGTCCGCCGGGTCTTCGCCGCCTCGCGCGAGCGCGTGTTTCGCGTCTGGATCGACCCGGACGAGATTGCGAAGTGGTTCTTGCCCCCGACCGGCGCACACTGGATCCGCCCTCCCGAGGCCGACCCGAGACCCGGGGGACGGTTCAGCCTCGATCTGATCCACGAGCAGAGAGACTTCCACCTGTACGGTACCTACCGCCAGGTGAGAGCGCCGGAGCGGCTCGTCCTCGCGTGGGTGTGGGACACGCTTCCGATCCTCGAGGGGGCAGGTGACACGCTCGTCACGGTCGAGTTCACGGAGCAGGGCGCCGGAACGGAGATCGTGCTCACGCAGGAGCACCTGCCCAGCGAGGCCGCCCGCGCCGCATTTGAGCGAGGCTGGGCGCGGTGCTTCGGCGAGATGGCGAAGCTGCTGCTGTAGCCCCCACGCGGAGAAAGGAGCCGGCGATGGGATCCACGGCACCGCCGCCCGGAGTGCGGGTGGTGTTCGCGGGCGCGTTCTCCAGCGCGTTCGCGGATCGAGTGAGGGCCATCCTGACAATCGCTTGCGAGATCGCCGTCATCGACGAGAGTACGATCGTTTCACGGATGCCCGACGTGGACATCCTCGTCACCCTTGTGTTCACGCGCGAGATGGGCGCCGCGGCCGGACGGTTGAGGCTCGTGCAGGTTCCGGGGGCCGGATTGGACCGGATCGACCGATCGGTGCTGCCCCGCGGCGCGTGGCTGGCCAATGCCTACGGTCACGAGACCGCCATCGCCGAGTACGTGATCGGCGCTATGCTGTCGTGGTCCCGCGGTTTCTGCCGATTGGACGAGAACTTGCGCCGGGGCAACTGGGACGGCAGCGGGATGGTGTCCGCGCCTCCCCGGGCGGACCTGTCGGGGAAGGTCCTGGGGATCCTCGGCTATGGCCGGATCGGGCGGTGCGTAGCGCAACGCGCGCAAACGTTTGGCATGGCGGTGCACGCCGTCCGGCAGACCGCGGGGCGTCAGGATGCCGCCGGGCTCGCGTTCCTCGGCGGGCCCGACGCTCTGGACGCGATCCTGACGCGGGCAGACTACCTGGTGATTGCGCTCCCGCTGACGGCGTCGACCCGCGGCCTGCTGGGCGCACGCGAGCTGGAGTCGATGAAGCGGACGGCCGTTCTGGTCAACGTGGCCCGCGCCGAGATCGTGGATGAAGAGGCGCTGTACCGGGCGCTGGCGCGCCGCATGATCGCCGGGGCGGTGCTCGACGTGTGGTACCGGTATCCGAGCGGCCCCGCGCCAACGCTGCCGGCCCACTACGCGTTCCACGAACTCCCGAACGTCCTCATGACGCCGCACGTTGCCGGTTGGACGGAAGGTACGCTGGAGGCGCGTGCGCAGCTCATCGCGGGGAATATCATGCGGGTCGCAAGAGGCGAGGCTCCGGCGAACGTGGTGGCCGGACCGGAGCAGGGGCGGTGATGCGGCCGAGGTCGTCGTCTCGTGTCGGCGCGCGGGTGCCCGTGCCGGGTCGTGCGAGCGCGCGGGTTCGAGGTGCGCGGCTATGCGTCCGTCGGACGCAACCGGGGGATGGAACCGTCCCGGAGCCGAATACCGGCGCGCACGAGCATGGCCTGATGAGAGTAGCCCACGCAGAATCGGAGGGCCAATTCGTCCGCGAAGAGCGTGTCGCGATCGACCGCGCCCGGACGAACCAGGGATTTCGCCCAGCTCTTCGCAAACACCGCGGCCGTGTGCGCCAGGCGGTGCTCCGGCGCCTCGAACGAGTACTTGGCGTGGAGCAGCGCGATCGTCCGCCCCTGCCAGTAAGCCCGATCCCGGAACGACCGTTTCGTCATGCGGGCATCGGGGATGACGTGGCTCACGACCGCCTGGCCGCAGTAATAGACGGTGCCGCCCGCCTGCTGGATTCGCCAGCAGAGCTCGCTCTCTTCCCCCACGGTGCGTCGCGCCCCGGCCGGACCGAGCGCGGTGTCGAAGAGGCCCACGCGCGTCAGCACGTCTCGCCGGACCGAGAAGTTTGCGGCCCAGACGTCGCCGGGAAACGTCAGCCGCACGGTTGCGTCGCCCCGGTCCAGCGCGCTCACGTAGGTCATCAACGCCTTCGGCCGCAGACTGAACCACGAGGGACGCGTCTCCGGCAGCTGTGCCAGGATTCTCCCGCCGACGCACCACGCGTCGGGGTGGAGGCGATACGTCTCAACCAGCGCCTGGAGCCATCCCGCGTGGGTCCGGACGTCGTCGTCGACGACCGCGATGATCTCACCCCGCGCCAAGGCAATGCCCGCGTTTCGCGCCGCCGAGGCGCCTTCCTCGGGTTTGCGGACGTATCGCATGCGGCCGGGCACCGACGCCGCGAGCGACTGCATCCGCGCGCTCGTGTCGTCCGTGGAGTTGCTGTCGACGACGATGACCTCGTACGGAAACGCCGTCTCTTGCGCCAGGACGCTTTGCACGGTTGTCATCGACGACGCGGCGCGGTTGAAGACGGGAACGACTACCGAGTGCATCGCCGTCGCCTGACTTGGACCGGCGCGCGAACGGAGGCGCCGGCAGGCCTGCTGCGCCGAGCACCGCAACGCTTGAGGTTCCATTCGTGTCGCATACGTCTCCGCGGGGATGGCACGGCGATGATCTAAGACAGCGTCCGTGCAGAGTCCTTCCTTCCATTGTTCATATCGCCGGCGGCGTATTGCTGCGTTCCAATTGTACCCGCAAACCGACTGGTCGGAACTCTTGCCGCATGTGTGCATGTTGGAGAGTAGCAGTGTCGGTTGGGCGTAACTCCGGTGTCCCGGATCACGACGGGACGTGCTTCTGAGCCACGCCGGCGGCGGCTGAACGGGCAAATACTGGGATCGCCCGATTCTCTTCCATCTGTTCGTGGGGTAGCCTCATTTTATGATGCGAATGCGGACGCGGTTCCTGAAGGAAGTCGCGCTCGCGGGTCTGCCGGTGAGTCCAGGCCCGGTCGACCCCGTGAGCGACAGAGAATTGACCGCGGTGCCCGAACCCGTGGGGCGCTACCTGCGGTTCATGGGGGTCGTCGGACGCCCGCGAGACTGGTCGTTTCGTCTTGGGTTCACGGGTCGGTTCCGCACCAAGCCGAACCAGGGATGGATGGCAACCGAGGCATGGCAGTACAACAACCGCCTGGCCGTGGCCCGCATCTTCCATATCAGGATCCGCTTTGGCGGCCTGGTCCCCGTCGTGGGGCGGGACACCTACCTGGAAGGCCGGGGCCGCATGCTGATCCGGATGCTCGACGTCTTCACAATCGAAGATGCGACGGGCGTGGAGTATGACGTCGGCGAGTTGGTTACCTATCTGAATGACGCCGTGCTGATCGCTCCGTCGATGCTGCTGGTGCCCCAGGTCACGTGGTCTCCCGTCGATGCGGGTTCCTTCGACGTCACGCTCACGGACCGTGGGCACACCGTCACGGCTCGGGTGACCGTAGACGAGCGGGGAGCGCCGACGGAGTTCAGCACGACGGACCGCTTCTGCGCCGATCCCGACAATCCGAAGCGGTTATTGCGCGCCCGTTGGACGACGCCCGTTGAAGGATGGGTGGTCATCGACGGCCGCGCGTTGCCGAGCAGGGCCCAGGCCACTTGGCTCTTGCCCGAGGGGCCGTTCACCTACGCTGACTTTCGTCCGGTTCCGGGGAGTCTTGCCTTCAATCTCCCGCCAGGGGAGTAGGGGCGCCGCGCCTCCACCGCTCCGCCGGGCCGCTTTTCACAAGATCATGGGGGCTCGCCGCATGAAACACGGTGCGCTCCGTGGAGCACTTCAGGCCGGGGCGCGCGGTGCGAGCGTTCCTCCGAACTCATGCTCCAGCGCGTTGCTCAGCTCACGCCCGACCGCGTCCGCCAGAGCGACCAGCGGCGGACGAACGGCGCGCCATCTGGCGTCGCCCGACCACTGGGCGAGCAGGTACTTCTGGGCCGGGATCGGACCGTACTCCTGAACCTTCAGCCTCAGTTTCTTGACGCCCTCGTGCTGCCGCTTGGCCTCCGCCTCGTTGCCGCTGCGGTACAGGGCGATGATCTTGGCGATCTCGGTCGCGTTGATGTTCGCCGTGGCCGTGATGCACCCCGGGGCGCCGAGCGAAAGCGCATCGAACAACGGGAGCTCCGAGCCCGGATAGACGATGAGCCCGGGCACCTCTGTCAACAGTCGTCGCGTATTGGCCCAGTCGCCCGAACTGTCCTTGATCCCGACGATCTGCGATGGGAACGCCGCGCGAAGCCGCTGGACCAGCTCGATGGACAGCCCCACGACCGCGACCGGCGGGATGTGGTAGAGGTAGATGCGGAGATCATTTGACGCGACGCCTTCGATCAGGCGGGCATAGTAGGCGAACAGGCCGTCGTCGGGAACGCCCTTAAAGTAGAAGGGAGGGAGCACCATCGCGCCCGCGCACCCGCGCTCCACGGCGTGGCGGGTGAGCCTGATCGTATCCGGGAGGTTCGTCAGGCCCGTGCCGGGGATCAGCTTCTTGGGATCGACGCCGCGATCGATCAGGTAGTCGAGCGTCGCCATCCGCTCCTCGATGCCGAGTGACAGCGCCTCGCCCGTCGTGCCGAACGGAGCGAGCCCGGCGCATCCTGTTTTGAGCAGGTGCTGCGCATGATGGGCGAACAGGTTTTGGGCGATGCTTTGATCGTGATCAAACGGTGTCAGCGTCGGCGCAATCACGCCTCGGATCGGCTCAAGCCGGCCTGTCATCGACGACACTCCTTTTGTGCCCAGGCCTCGCTTTGCGACCGCAATGCGTTCGCCCCGGCACGGGCGTTCTTCGATCAGGGAGAGGGTTCGATCTCGGCGTGCGATCCCCTTGACGTCGCACGCAGCCGACATCGGGACCAAGGCCTCGCGTTCGTTCGATCCGGCAACGTACGTGACACGATGACATGAGGACGTCACCTCGGCCGAAGGCGGGTTCGGAAACCTGCAAGGAAACGACGGTCAAGTGTATACTGAGGCCAGTTCAACAGCTGGAACAGGTTTCGACCCGGCTGCGATAAGGTCTCACCCGATTCGACCGTGAGGTGCATCGATGGATGGGGAACTCTCGGGACAGGTCGTCATTGTCACCGGCGCTGGACGTGGGATAGGGCGGGCCGTGGCGGCGGAACTGGCCGCGGCGGGCGCGCGACTCGTGCTGGTCGCGCGGACGAAAGCCGATCTCGCGCGCGCCGCACAGGAGATCGGCGAGGACCGGGCGACCGTGGTTGCCGGCGACGTCACCGACGAGGCCACCGCTGCGGCCGCGGTCGCCGCCGCGCAGAAGTGGGGAGGCAGACTCGACGCCGTCGTGAACAACGCCGGGATCGGGTGGCACGGGCCGACCCACGAGATGCCGGTCGACGCATGGCGGCGGCTCATGGAGGTCAATCTGACGGGTGTCTTTCTCTTCACCCGGGCGGCGCTGCCCGTGATGCTGGCCCAGCGGCGCGGGCACATCGTCAACATCGCCTCGGGGGCGGGACGTCTGGGGATGGCGGAAAGCGCGGCGTATTCCACCTCGAAGTTCGGTCTCATCGGGTTTACCGAGTCGGTCGGGCTCGAGGTCCGGGGGCGCGGCGTGAAGGTGAGCGTGGTCGAGCCCGGATCAGTCCAGACGAAATTCTCGGAAAGCACCGCGCGGCGGGACTGGGCGCTGCGGCCTGAGGATGTCGCCGGGGTGGTCCGGGCTGTCCTCGCCACCGGGCCGAACGTCTGGATCCGGGAAGCGTTCGTCACGCCGCTGCAAGTTCCCAAACCGTAAGGTGCGGACCACGGAGGCGCCACCGCCCTAGGGTGTCCAGTGTGGATGAGGTGTTGACACTTTTGCACTCCAACCGAACGCTGCGGCATTGGTTAGCTGGCCTTCCTGCCGGCGAACAGCGTAGCCGGCGTCCGGCCTTGCAAGCGATACCCTTGATGCGGGCGCTCCCGGTTGTAGAAGCGCAGGTAGGCCTGCAAGTCGCGCTCCAACTGCGTCACGCTCGTGTAGTACGTTCGGCGGAAGGCCACCCGCCACAACTCGCTCAGGATCGTGCCCTGCAAGCGTTCGACGAAGCCGTTGGTCCACGCATGACGCGGTTTGGTGCGCCGATGCTCGATGCCCAACTCGCGACAGGCCGTCAGGAAGCGCCCATAGAACTCCGGCCCGCCATCGGTCAAGACCGCGCGGACCTGATGGCCGGCGCGCTGGTAGGTCGGTACCACGTGGGTCCGCAGGAACGCGGTGCCCGTCGCCTGGGTCACCCGCGGCACGAGCGTCGCGATCGCATACGAGCAGGCGGCATCGCAGGCGGTGAGCTGCCACACTTTGCCGACCCCTTTGAGCTTCCCGACGTAGAACGCGTCCACACAGACCAGATCGCCTGGGCGCTGCGCTTCGACGTGTGGGCGGATCAACCGCCGCCGCGTTCGCTCGGTCAGCAGGCCGGGGGCCACGACCGCCTGCGCCTCCAGGCGGGTCAGCCGCTCCCAGCGCGTCTGCAAGCCATGGCGTGTGAGGATCCCGTACACGCCCGACGCACTGACGCGCCACCGGCCCCAGCGGGGGGCTCGGAGTTGCGCGGCGACCCGCGCCGGCCCGTGGGTCGGCCACAGCAGCGCGTACGCCAGCACGGCGTGTTCCAAGGCCGGGGTCGCCTGGCGTGGCCAGCGGGTGGGACGGGTCGGCCGCGGCCGGAGGCCCTCCGGGCCATACCGCAGCAAGCGCTGCCGCCAGCGGTAGAACAGGGTCCGGGAGATCCCGGCCTCCTGGCAGGCGCGCGTGACATTGCCCAGCTGCACCGCCCGTTGCATGACCATGAGCCGATGATGGCGAACGCTGTCCTCGAGGGTCACGTCCGTCTCCCTCCTTCCGAAACCCGGCAGGTCTCGGTTGGAGTATTCGGAGGCTGGGCTGTGACCCTCTTGCTGTCACGGGAGGTACCCCTCCAAGTGT
>DASQGM010000236.1:0-2320 GCA_035632615.1 bacterium
GAGTTGGGAGTGGGTGCGTTCCGGAGGTCGACGACGTCGTCGGACTCCGGCGGTGACCCCGCAGATGTCACGTGCCGCATAGTTCTGTGATTGGGCGCGGGATTCCTGGGAGGGCGGATCGCGCCCTAGCGCTGTCGTTGCGGGTCGAGCGCGTCCCGGAGCCCGTTGCCCACGAAGTTGTAGGCGAGCACCACGAGAAAGATCATGGCGCCCGGGTAGATCGCCAGCCACGGCGCCGTCAGCAGATAGTTCTGCGCGTTGCTCAGCATGTTGCCCCACGACGGCACCGGAAGCTGAATCCCCAGCCCCAGGTAGCTGAGCGCCGATTCGGTCAGGATCGCGAACGCGACGCCGAGCGCCGCCGTGACGACGATCGACGGCACGGTGTGGGGCAGCAGGTGCCGCCACATGATCGCCCGATCGCGCACGCCGATCGCCCGCGCCGCCTCGACGAAATCCTGCGCTTTCCACCGGAGAAACTCCGCGCGGACGAGCCGCGCGAGGCTCATCCACGAGGTGATCCCGATGACGACCACCACGGACCCGACCGAGCCACCGAACACGGCCAGGATGACCAGCAGGAGGAAGAACGTCGGGAGCGCGAGGAACCCGTCGGTCAGCCGCATGAGGACCGCGTCCGCCGGGCCGCCGAAGTACCCGGACGCCGCGCCGACTGCCGTGCCGATCACGATCGACAGCAGCACAGCGACGAGCCCGACCGTGAGCGAAATGCGCGCGCCGTAGAGTAGACGGGCGAGGACGTCCCGACCGTTCTCGTCGGTGCCGAGGAGGTGGGTGGCGCTCGGCGGCTCGAGCGTGTGCAGTGGATCGATGGTGTAGGGCGACTGCGCGAGGGCGGCGGGGCCGAGCCACGCGGCCAAATGGATCGCCAGCAGCACCCCGAGGCCGAGCACGGCCATCCGGTTGCGGGTGAAGCGCCGGCGCGCCCGCGTCAAGGTCGATGCGGGGCCGCGCGCCGGCGCCGGGGACCCCGGCACGGCTACGCGTCCTCTCCCGCGCCGACCTTCACGCGCGGGTCGAGCGCGGCGTAGGCGATGTCCACTAGCAGATTGCTGAGCACGACCGCGACGGCGAACACCACGGTGATGCCCATGATCAGCGGGTAGTCGCGCTTGAACGCGGCCTCGACCGCGAGCCGTCCCAGGCCGGGCCAGGAGAAGATCGTCTCCGTGATCGCGGCGCCCCCGACGAGGCGCGGCATCAGCAGGCCGACCACGGTCACGACGGGGATCATGGCGTTGCGCAGCGCGTGTCGGAACAGCACGACGCGTTCGCCGGCGCCTTTGGCGCGGGCCGTCCTGACGTAGTCGCGGTGCAGGACGTCCAGCATGCTCGACCGGCTGTAGCTCGCGATCTGTGCGAGGTAGAACAGCGCGAGGACGATCGCCGGCATCACCAGGTGCCGGGCGAGATCGGTCGGAGACGGCGCCGCGCCGACCGTGGTCATCCCCGCTGACGGGAGCACGCGCCACCTCACCGACAGCGTCAGGATCATCATGATGCCCAGCCAGAACGACGGCACGGCGACCCCGAACACGCTGAGCCCGGTCGCCGCGTGGTCGACCCACGAGGCCGGGCGGCGCGCCGCCGCCACCCCCAGCGGGACCCCGGCGCCGATCGCGAGCGCGAGCGCGGCCGAGGCGAGCACGAGCGTCGCGGGTAGGCGCTCGCGGATCAGGTCGATCACGGGCCGCTGGTTGTTGAGCGACCGGCCAAAGTCTCCGCGGGCGACGGCCCCGAACCACTTGAGCAACTGCACGCCGACCGGCCGGTCCAGCCCGAGGTTTCGCATGATGTACTGGCGGTCGGCCGGGGAGAGATCCGAGGCGACAAGAATCGCCGGACCGCCGGGCGCGACGTGGATGATGACGAAGATCGTGATGCTGACCAGCACCAACACCAGAAGCGATTGCGCGAGGCGGCGCGCAAGATACGGACCCACGGGATGGTTCTTCGCACCGGCCGGGAGCGCTCCCTCTGGGGCGCCCACGATGACAGGAATTTCCGCGCGGACGGCGAACGCCGTCCCAAGCTCGGGTGCGGTCCGCGCAGTCAGATCCCGGGGGAAGGGAGACAGGGATGCGGAGGCTTCTCGCGATCGTGTTCGCCGGGTTGACCTTGGGCGTGATGGCGACGGCCGCGTTCGCCTGCGGTGCCGATGACGTGTACGCTCCGCCGCAGAACAGCTCCCCCGCCGTCCAGCAACCACAGCCAGGAAGCACGACCTGATCGACGCCGCGCCACCGCACGTGCGGCGGCCGGCAGCGTCGGCTCGAGGCGGCCGGAGGCATCTCCGGCC
>DASQGM010000237.1:0-20720 GCA_035632615.1 bacterium
GTCCTGGTGGTCCGGTAACGCTGGGACGCCCGTGTTTCGTGCTACGTCCGTGTTCGCGGCGCACACGACAAAAGGATACGCGGTGCGCGGAGGTTGTGTTACTCCAACCGGGAGCCAGGCCACACAAATGGAGAGCGCACCTGTGCAGCCGGTGCCGCCCCGAATGATCTCTGCGGATCCCTCGCCGGCGCTGCCGAAACGTTCTTCGACTACGATGCTGCCGGCGTATCTCGGGACCGCAGCGGTGGGTGCTCGACACGTCGCCGCGTGCGCTCCAACGTTAGTGTATCGTGGTCGGGGCCGATCCGCCATCGGGCGCCGAGAGTATTTTGCAGCGTGCCGGGGCGGCGCCACCGATCGACACGGCGCGAAGGGACTTACCGAGCGGACGTGTAAGCCAGACAGGGGATTTCAGTCCCGTGTCGGCGGCGAGGAGACCGATGTCAGAACGTAACGCACCGGGGCCGTTCGTCCTCACGCTGGAGGGTCTCGGTGTGCTGTTCGACTCGCTGCGCCGGCGCGGGTACCGCCTGATCGGCCCGACGCTGGCCGACGGCGCGATCACGTACGGCGAGATCGCGACGCCGGCGGACCTTCCGGTGGGGTGGACTGACGAACAGGAGGCCGGGACCTACCGCGTGCGGCGCCGGGACGACCAGGCGGTGTTCGGTTACGTCGTCGGCCCCCACTCGTGGAAGAAGTTCCTGTTCCCTCCCGCCGTGCGCCTGTGGAACGCGCGGCGCACGGACAGCGGGGGGTTCGTGATGGAAGAACAACCGGCCGAGCCACCCCGGTACGCGTTCATCGGCGTGCGGTCCTGCGAGCTTCACGCGATCGCGATCCAGGACCGCGTGTTTCTCCACGGCCCCCACGTGGACCCGGTGTACCGGGCGCGCCGGGAAGGCGCGTTCATCGTGGCGGTCAACTGCGGGCAGGCCGGCGGGACGTGCTTCTGCGTGTCGATGAAGACGGGGCCAAAGGCCCAGTCGGGGTTCGACCTGGCCGTCACCGAGGTCCTGGACGGCGGCCGACACCGGTTTGTGGTCGAGGTCGGCTCGGAGCAGGGCGCCGAGGTGCTCGCGGACGTGCCTCGCGCAGACGCGGACGCGGAGGACCGGGGCGCGGCGCAGCGGGCGGTCGACCGCGCGGCTGCTCAGATGGGCCGCACGATGGACACCACCGACATCAAGGCCCTCCTGTACCGCAACTACGAGCACCCGCGCTGGGCCCAGGTCGCCGATCGGTGTCTCACCTGCGGCAACTGCACGATGGCCTGCCCGACCTGCTTCTGCACGACCGTCGAGGACACGTCCGATCTGACCGGCGACCACGCCGAGCGGTGGCGGAAGTGGGATTCCTGCTTCACGATGGACTTTTCCTACATCCACGGCGGGTCCGTGCGGAGTTCGGCCCGGTCGCGATATCGTCAGTGGATGACCCACAAGCTCGCGACCTGGATCGATCAGTTCGGATCGTCCGGCTGCGTGGGCTGCGGCCGGTGCATTACGTGGTGCCCCGTCGGGATCGACATCACGGAAGAACTCCGGGCGATCCGTGAGAGCGAACCGCGGTCGCCGGCGCCCCCGGCACAGGAGGACGACGATGCGGGAGATTGATGCGCTCGTTGCCGACCACCCGTTTTTCCGCGGTCTCCCGCCGGACGATCTGGCGTTGATCGCGGGATGCGGTTCCAACGTGCGCTTCGACGTCGGGAGCTACCTGTTCCACGAGGGCGATGCGTCGGACCGGTTCTATCTGATCCGGCACGGGCGGGTCGCGCTTGAGATCTCATCGCCCGGGCGCGGCCGGATGACGATCTCGACCCTGGGGCCGGGGGACATGCTCGGCTGGTCGTGGCTCGTGCCGCCGTACAGCAAGCAGTCGGACGCGCGGGCGCTCGAGTTGGTGCGCGCGACGGCGTTCGACGGTGCCTGCATTCGGAAGAAGTGCGAGGAAGACCCCCGGCTGGGCTACGAGCTCCTCAAGCGGTTCGCGCAGATCATCGGGCAGCGACTTCGCGCGACGCGGATGCAGTTGCTGGATGTCTACGGGACCTGGGGTTAGGCGAGCGGCGGCGGCGCCGCCGGGCGCAGACCCGATGGCGCCGCAGGCGTTTTGCGTCAGGCGGACCCGGCGCGAGAGCCACGACGTCGTGACGCTCGAGATCGAGCCGGCGGCCGGTCCCGGGGAGTTCGTCTTTGCGCCGGGCCAGTTCAACATGCTGTACCTGTTCGGGCACGGCGAGGCCGCGATCTCGATCAGCGGGGATCCGACCACCCCGCAGGTGCTCGTGCACACCATCCGGGCGGTCGGCTCGGTCACGGAGGCCCTCTGCCGTCTCCGCAAGGGGCAGGTGCTCGGCGTCCGCGGTCCGTTCGGAAGCGGCTGGCCGGTGGCCGAGGCGGTCGGCGGCGACTTGGTGATCGTCGCCGGGGGCGTCGGCCTGCCGCCGCTGCGGCCGGTGCTCTACCACGTGCTCGCGCAGCGAGACCGGTACCGGCGGGTCGCGCTGCTCTACGGCGCGCGCACGCCCGCCGACCTGTTGTACCAGCGGGAGGTCGCCCGCTGGCGCGGCCGGTTCGACGTGCAGGTCGAGGCGACCGTGGACGCGGCGTCACCCGACTCGTGGCGCGGGCACGTGGGCGTCGTGACCACGCTGATCGCCCGCGCGGAATTCGATCCGGCCGAGACCACGGTCATGGTGTGCGGCCCCGAGGTGATGATGCGCTTTGCGATCGCAGATCTGCAGGGCCGCGGGGTGCCCCCCGGCCGCATCTACCTGTCGATGGAGCGGAACATGAAGTGCGCGATCGGATTCTGCGGGCACTGCCAGCTCGGGCCCACGTTCGTGTGTCGGGACGGGCCGGTGTTTCGGTACGACCGCGCGGCGCCGCTGCTGCGGGTGCGAGAGCTCTGATGGCCGCGCGACGGCGACCGCGCCTGGCCGTGTGGAAGTTCGCGTCGTGCGACGGCTGTCAGTTGAGCCTGCTCGACTGCGAGGACGAACTCCTCGGGCTCGCCGGTCGGGTCGAGATCGCCTACTTCCTCGAGGCGTCCCGCGGGACGGTCCGCGGGCCGTACGACCTCTCCCTGGTCGAGGGGTCGATCACGACCCCGCACGACGCGGAGCGAATCCAGCACGTGCGCCGCGAGTCCAAGGCGCTCGTGACGATCGGCGCGTGCGCCACGGCCGGCGGCATCCAGGCGCTCCGCAACTTCGGCGATGTGACCGAGTTCCGCGCCGCCGTCTACGCCAAGCCCGAGTACATCGACACGCTCGCGACCTCCACGCCGATCGCCCACCACGTCCCCGTGGACTTCGAGCTGCAGGGATGTCCGATCAACAAGGCGCAGCTGCTCGAGGTGATTCAGGCGTTCGTGCACGGACGCCGGCCTCGGATCCCGGCGCACAGCGTCTGCGTCGAGTGCAAACGCCGGGGTACGGTCTGCGTTATGGTGGCCCGCGGGACGCCGTGCCTCGGCCCGGTCACGCACGCCGGATGCGGCGCGCTGTGCCCCGCCTACGCCCGCGGGTGCTACGGCTGCTACGGGCCGATGGAGTCGCCGAACACGGCCTCGCTCGGCGAGGGGTGGCACCGCCTCGGCGTGGCCGACGCCGATCTCCTGCGGGCGTTCCGCGGGATCAACGCCGGCGCCGACGCGTTCCGAAAGGCGGGCGACGCGCATGAAAAGTAGGACGCGGACGATCAAGGTCGACGCCCTGGCGCGCGTCGAGGGCGAGGGCGCGCTGTACGTCCAGGTCAAGGGCGATCAGGTGCAGGAGGTGCGGTTGCGCATCTACGAGCCGCCACGCTTCTTCGAGGCGTTCCTCCGGGGCCGCCGGTTCGTGGAGGCGCCGGACCTCACGTCGCGCATCTGCGGGATCTGCCCCGTGGCGTACCAGATGAGCGCCTGCGCCGCGATGGAGGACGCGTGCGGCGTCCAGGTGGACGACCGGATTCGCGCGCTGCGCCGGCTCCTGTACTGCGGGGAGTGGATCGAGAGCCACGCGCTGCACATCTACATGCTCCACGCGCCCGATTTCCTCGGGTACGCAGGCGTGATCCCGATGGCCCGCGACCACCCGCAGGTCGTCGAGCGTGGGCTGCGGCTGAAGAAGGTCGGCAACGACCTGATGACGCTGATCGGCGGCCGCGAGGTGCACCCGATCAACGAGCGGGTCGGCGGGTTCTACCGGGCGCCCGCCCGCCGCGAGTTCGCGGAGATCGCGGACCGGTTGCGGTGGGCCCGCGACGCGGCGCTGGAGACGGTCCGGTGGGTGGCCACGTTCCCGTGCCCGGAGTTCACGCAGGACTACGAGTTCGTGTCCCTGCGGCAGCCCGGCGAGTACCCGATCGACCGGGGCCGGATCGTCTCCGATCGCGGGCTGGACATCGACGTGTGGGAGTACCGCCACCACTTCGCGGAGGAGCACGTCCCGCATTCCAACGCGCTTCACTCACGCCTCCTGGCGCGCGGCGCGTACTTTGTGGGGCCGCTCGCGCGGTACAGCCTGAACGCCGGCGCGCTGTCGCCGATCGCCCGGGACGCCGCGCGCGAGGCGGGCCTCGGCGCGGTCTGCCGCAATCCGTTCCAGAGCATCGTCGTGCGCGCAATCGAGACCCTGTACGCGTGCGACGAGGCGCTGCGCCTGATCGATGCGTACGAGCCGCCGGACCCGCCCGCGGCGGACGTGCCGCCGAGGGCCGGCATCGGTCACGGCTGCACCGAGGCGCCGCGCGGCATCCTGTACCATCGGTACACGATCGACGACGAGGGCGGGATCGCGGACGCGACGATCATCCCGCCGACCTCCCAGAACCAGGCGCAGATCGAGGCCGATCTACGCCGCCTCGTGCAGGCGTCGCTCGCGCTGCCGAACGACGAACTGACGTGGCGGTGCGAACAGGCCGTGCGCAACTACGACCCGTGCATCTCATGCGCGACGCACTTCCTCACGCTGCACATCGAGCGGGCGTAGCGGTCGGGCCGCGGCGCGTCCTCGTGATCGGAGTCGGCAATGCGTACCGCCGTGACGACGCCGCGGGGCTCGTGGCGGGGCGGCGGCTCGCGGAGGCGGCCGCGGGGCGCGTGACGGTCCGCGAAGCGCCCGGAGAGGGCGCGGCGCTGCTGGACGCGTGGGAGGGCGCCGGTCTCGTGATTCTGATCGATGCGGTGCGCTCCGGCGCCCGCGCCGGCACCGTCCGGCGCGTGGACGCGCGGGCGGAGCCGGTCCCGGCGGGGTTCTTCCGGTATTCCACCCACGCGTTCGGGGTAGCCGAGGCTGTGGAGCTGGGGCGGGCGCTGGGGCGCCTCCCGGACCGGCTGATCGTGTTCGGGATCGAAGGGAAAGACTTCACCGCGGGCGTCGGGCTCTCGCCCGCGGTGGAGCGCGGGGTCGCCCGGGTCGTGCGCCGGGCGCTCGCCGAGATCGACGCGGCCGGGGCCGGCCGCGGACCGCGATCGCAGGAGGGATGACGATGTGCCTGGCGATGCCGGGACGTGTCGTGAGCGTGGACGACGTGGGAGCGTTCGGGCGCGTCGACGTCCTGGGTGCGGACCGCACGGTGAATCTGAGCCTGGTGGACGGCGTCGTTCCCGGGGAGTGGGTGCTGGTGCAGATGGGCTTCGCCGTCGCGCGGATGAGCGAGGCGGACGCCGCGGAGACCGTGCGGCTGTTCGAGGAGCTCGGGACAGTCCTCGCGGACGGCGCGAATCCTGCCGCGGCGGAGGCGAAGTCGTGAGCCGCGAGGGGGCGCTGCTCGCGGCGCGGTTCAGCTTCATGCCGAACCGGCTGGGCTACTGCGGTCCCGAGGAGAACCGGACGATGCTCCAGTACCTCGCCGACGGGCACGGCGACCGGGGCCTCGAGCAGATCCTGGCCCGCTTCGCCGGCGCGTTTCCCTACTACACGTTCATCGCCGCGGCGAACGGCATCCCCGACCCGTTCCACCCGAGCGTGATCGAGGCGTACTGGATCGGCAACGCGCTCCTCGATCGCGTCGAGGTGGCGGATCTGTGGCAGCATCTCGAAGACCGGTTTCAGAAGCGCTTCCCGACGGCGCTGCTGCGCTCCGTGCTGGGGCACGTGCCGGCGGGCGCGCGCCCGCACCACAACTTCCACGTGTTCAGCATGCCGGTGCGGACGGGGCACCGCGCGCAAGAACACGATCTGGCGACGATGGACGCGTGCCGGATCAGTTGGGGGCGGGTGCTCGCCGTCCACGGCGACGCGCTGCTGGTGGAGAGGCGCCCGCTCGCGCTGGCCGGCGAGGAGCTGGTGCTGGGATCGGCGGTGCCAACCAGCGTCTTCCGCACGTTCGACGGGACCTCGCTGCTGGCGGAGGCTGCGGCCGGGAACGTGGTGGCCGTCCACTGGGGATGCGCGTGCCACACGCTGACGGCCCGGCAGCTACGGGATCTCGTGCGCTACACCCGCCGTCACCTCGCGCTGGCCAATCGGCAGCGGCGGGG
This sequence comes from bacterium, assembly GCA_035632615.1. Classification (GTDB taxonomy): domain Bacteria; phylum Sysuimicrobiota; class Sysuimicrobiia; order Sysuimicrobiales; family Segetimicrobiaceae; genus JAJPIA01. The sequence goes on from DASQGM010000237.1 coordinate 6,475, forward strand.
GCGCGTGCTGCTCGAGGCCCGAGGATAGGGCCCCCGATGCACGAGCTGTCGATCGCGATGAGCCTGGTGGAGCTGGCCGCGGAGCGCGCGGGGCCGCTCGGCGGCGCCCGTGTCGAGGCCGTGCACCTCCGGCTCGGCGCGCTGGCCGGGGTGGTGGAGGACGCCCTGCGGTTCTCGTTCGACGTGGCGAGTCGAGGGACGCCGCTCGACGGCGCGCGGCTCGTGATCGAGCACGTGCCCGTTGCGGTGTTCTGTGGCCGGTGCCGCGATGCGCGCGTGGTGGAGGGGTTTCCCCTCCGGTGCCCCGTGTGCGGGGAGCCCGCGGCGGACGTGGTGCGCGGCCGCGAGCTGGAGTTGACCGCGTTGGAGGTGTCCGGCGATGGTCCCACGGATCGTTGAGGTTCGGCAGGCCGTGCTGACGAAGAACGACGCCCTCGCGAGAGACCTGCGCCGGAGGTTCGGCGCGGCCGGCGTGGGCGTGGTCAGCCTGGTGTCGAGCCCGGGCGCGGGGAAGACCGCGCTGTTGTGCGAAACGCTGCGGCGGTTGCGCGCGCGGTACCGGGTCGCCGCGCTCGTCGGCGACCTGGCGACCGACCACGACGCGGCGCGCCTGCGGGAGAGCGGCGCGCCGGTGCGCCAGATCACGACCGGGACGGTGTGCCACCTCGACGCGGAGATGGTCGCGCGCGCGTTGGGGGACTGGGATCTCTCCGCGCTCGACCTGCTGTTCCTCGAGAACGTCGGCAATCTGGTCTGCCCGGCCAGCTACGACCTCGGCGAAGACCTGCGCGCGGTGCTCCTCTCCGTCACCGAGGGCGAGGACAAGCCCCAGAAGTACCCCACGATCTTCAGCACCGCCGACCTCGTCGTGGTGACGAAGCTGGACTTGGCGGGGCCGGCCGGGTACGACGACGTCCTGGCGCGGCAGGCGCTCCACGCGGTCCGGCCCGGGCTCGACGTCGTCCGGGTGTCCGTCAGAACGGGAGAGGGGATGGCGGAGTGGCTCGCACGCCTGGAAGCGGGGCTGGCCCGGAAGCGGTCGGCACGTTGCCGAGCCTGACCCGCGCAATGCGCGATCCCGGTGGCGGCCCGGCGGACGCCCGGCGGCGGCCCGCGGCGGGCGCCGCCAACCCGCGCCTCGGATACCAGTTCGCGGCACTGAACGCGTTGATCAGCGGGTTCGCGATCTTCATCAACAGCATCGGGGTGCGGACGTTCGCGGACTCGACGCTGTACACGACGCTGAAGAACGGCGTCGTCGGCGCCGCGGTCGTGCTGCCCCTGTTGCTCAGCGGGGCCCACCGGCGCGAGCTGGCCGGTCTGGGCCGGCGCGAGTGGGGCCTGCTCGCGTTGATCGCGCTCGTGGCCGGCAGTGTCGCCTACGCCCTTGACTTCCGCGGACTCCAGATCAGCACCGCCGCCACGGCCGCGGTCATCGACCACTCACAGTTTCTGCTGGTCGCCGTGCTGGCCGCCGTCCTGCTGGGGGAGCGGCCCGGCCGCGCGATCGTCTGCGCGCTGGCCGTGCTGGCCGGCGGCTTGGCGCTCGGGCTGAGGCTGGGGGCCGTCCACGTGGACGCCGGCGTCCCGTTTCTCGTGTCCAGCACCGTGTTGTTTGCGCTGGGCGCGGTCCTCATCAAGGTGGCCCTCCGCACGATCTCCGTCGCCGTCGTGGTCGCGATGAAGATGACGCTGGGGTCGGCGCTCCTGTTCGCCTACGTGGCGGCGACCGGGCGGCTTGGCGCGGCGCTCCACCTGTCGGCGACGCAGTGGGGGTTTGTCCTGGTGACCGGCCTGATCCTCTTGGCGTTCACGCTGACCGAGCTCTGGGGGCTGCGCCATGCGTCGGCCACGGGGGTCATGGCGATCTCCGCCGGCGCGCCGATCGTGACCACGCTGCTTGTCGCCGCGACCCGGCGTGCGCCGATCCCTCCCGCGCAACTGCTTGGGCTCGGCATGATCCTCGCCGCCGTGCTGACGATCTACGCCGTCGGCTCCGGCCGCGAAGCCCGCGTCGCGGCCCGTTCCTCGGAATCGGGTGTTCGCCGGATAGCCACCCCAGCCGCCCGCGGGTAGCCTTGTACATGAAGGGCATCACAGCGTGGAGGGCGGGGCGGTGTCGATCCAGGGCGCTCGCGACGGCGTCGGCGGTGGGGTCCGCGGTGTTGCGGTCGCGGAACGGTCCGAGTCTCGGGGCCGTGCGGCCTTCGAGGTCGTGTGTGCGTGCGGGGCGCATGTGTGCTCCGGCGCTCCGGACGATGCCGCCCGAGCGTACATCTGGCACGCCTACTCCGTCCATCGTCGCAGCGTCTCGGTCTCGGACGCGCGGGCGCTGGTGCGGCGCGTCCACTCTGCATCGACCGCGGTGACGCCGCAGGCGCCGGAGCCCCACGAACGCAGTGCCGCCGAGGTCTACCGTCTGGACGAGGGGCGCTACTGAGCACGGATCGGCGGGCGCCGGCCCGCGTCGACGTCGTGAGGTAATCTCGTGTTCGGTCGTCTTTGCCCGGTGATCGTGTATCCTGATGCCGGCCGGGCCTTGTGCAACTCCTCGGAAGCTTCGCCGACTGAGGTCCGACCGGCCATCCGTTGCGGCACGTCGACGGGGTGTAAGCCCCGCCCGCGCCTGCGCGGACTGCGTTCCTACGTGGCGTATTCGCGCATGATCGCGACGCCGCTGCTCGTTCCGATCCGCGTCGCTCCGGCGCGGACCATGCGTTCCAGGTCGGCCCGCGTGCGGATGCCGCCCGCCGCTTTGACCCCCATCGTGGGACCGACGGCCGCGCGAAGCCGCCGGACGTCCTCCTCGGTCGCGCCGCGCCCGACGAACCCCGTCGCCGTCTTCACGAAGTCGGCCCCGGCGTCCCGGGCCACGAGGCACGCGCGCACCTGTTCCGTGGCCGTGAGCAGTCCGGCCTCCAAGATCACCTTGACCAGCACCCGCCCGGCGTGGGCGGCCACCGCCACCGCGGCGATGTCCCGCCGCACATCTTCGACGGCTCCCGCCTTGAGGTCGCCCACGGCGAGCACCATGTCCAGTTCCTGCGCGCCTTGCTCGATCGCCAGCTGGGCTTCCAGGACCTTCACCATGGTCGCCGACGCGCCCAGCGGAAAGCCCACGACCGTGCAGACGTGGACGCCGGTGCCGACGAGCGCCTCCACCGCGCGCGGGACGTAGCGGGGGTTGATGCAAACGGCCTTGAACCCGTACCGCTCGGCCTCGGCGCACACCGCCTCGATCTCTGCGGAGGTGGCGTCGAGTCGCAGGAGCGTGTGATCGATCAGCCGCGGCACGTCCTGCGGCGCGGGGATGGGACGATCGGGGACCGTGGCCGCCGCCAGCGCCTGGATCATGGCTTCGTCCGGCGGGGCGAACCTCGGCGGCCGTTGGGTCGCCAGTGCCCGGCGGGCGCCGTCCACGCAACGCTCGTAGAGCCCGAGGGTCGTCTCAACCGGTGCATCCATGACTCACCGTCCTCTCACACGGCGTCCTTGCGGATCGTCGCGCCCGCGCACTCAACCGCCCGCGCCGCGGCGACAGTCCCGGTGCCGGTACGCCCCATGTTCACGGTACGCACCGTTCCCACGGGCGAGTATCGGGTACAGGCCCGATTTTCCACGGGACGCGGGTGCACCGCTCGCGTCCCGAGCCGCACACGCACAGGCACCGCGACACCTTGTATAGTGGTACCACAAGGGGAATAACCCGAACGAGAGAGGAAATACCCGACGAAGACCAGTCCCTGTGCGCCGGGTGCGGGCAGACACCCGTCTGGCGCGGGCACCGAAGATCAACGCCCGAGCGCCCGGGAATCCACGATCGGGAACACCTCTGTCAAGGCGTGGGGTGAGGCGGCGGTGTGCGGCCGCGGCGCCGGCCATGAACACACATGCGAGCGCGGGCGACGCCGGGCGGCGCCGTCGGCGCGGGACGGGTGGGTGAGACCTATTGCACGCCGCGTTGCGCGTTGACCTTCCCGAGGGGCTCGAAGGGCTCCACGAGCTGGCGTTGGATCTTCGGTGGACCTGGAGCCACGCCGGAGACGCGTTGTGGCGGGCGCTGAGCGCGGAAGCGTGGGCGCGGTTTCGAAACCCGTGGCTCGTCCTGCATGAAGTGCCCCGCCCGACGCTCGAACGGCTCGCGGGAGATCGAGGGTTCCTTACGGAGCTGCGGCGCCTCGTCGACCAGCGCCGGCGGTATCTGCGGGACCCGGGCTGGTGCGCCCGTGCCTACCCCGGCGCCGCGATCGGGCCGATCGCGTACTACAGCATGGAGTTTGGGCTCAGCGACGCGCTGCCGGTGTTTGCGGGCGGCCTCGGGGTGCTCGCCGGAGACTACCTCAAGACCGCGAGCGACCTGGGCGTGCCGGTGGTCGGCATGGGTCTGCTCTACCACAGCGGGTACTTTCGCCAGGTGCTGGACGCGCACGGACGCCAGCAGGAGTCCTACCCCTACAGCGATCCGGCGAGCCTTCCAGTCCAGCCCGCCCGCACGGCCCAGGAGACGTGGTTGCGCATTCCCCTCGCGCTGCCGGGGCGGACCCTATGGGTCCGTGTCTGGCGCGCCACGGTGGGACGCCTGGCGCTGTACCTGCTCGATACGAACGACCCGTGGAACGGCGCGCCGGACCGGGGCATCACGAGCACGCTGTACGGTGGCGGCATCGAGCAACGGTTTCTGCAAGAGTTCGTGTTGGGGGTGGCCGGCTGGCGTGCGCTCGAGGCGCTCGGGGTGCCCGTCGCGATCTGCCATCTCAACGAGGGACACGCGGCGTTCGTGGTGATCGAGCGCGCGCGCCGGTTCATGGCGGACTCCGGGGTCTCGTTCTGGGACGCGCTCTGGGCGACCCGGGCGGGAAACCTCTTCACGACGCACACGCCGATACCCGCCGGATTCGACGTCTTTCCTCCGGACCTCGTCGCGCGGCATTTCGCGCAACTCCCCGGACTCCTGGAGCCCGGCGGGATTCCCGCCTCCGAGCTGCTGGCCCTCGGCCGCAAAGACGCGCGCGACGCGCAGGAGCCGTTCAGCATGGCGTATCTGGCGATGCGCGGGTGCGCGGCGGCGAACGGCGTCAGCCGGCTGCACGGGGCGGTCAGCCGCCGGATCTTCGAACCGCTGTACCCGCGGTGGCCCGAGCAGGAGGTCCCCGTCTACCACGTCACAAACGGCGTGCACGTGCCGTCGTGGGACTCGGCGTGGGCCGACGCGCTGTGGTCCGACGCGTGCGGCAAGGAGCGCTGGCGAGGCGACGTCACCCCGTTGACCGCGGCGATCGAGCGCGTCCCCGACGAGGCGCTGTGGGCGTTACGGGCCGCGAAGTGTCAGGACCTCATCCAGTACGCGCGAGAGCGCCTGGCCCGTCAGCTCGCGCACCAGGGCGCCGGTGCCGACGCGATCGCACGGGCGCGCCGCGTGCTCGATCCGAGCGTGCTCACCCTGGGGTTCGCGAGGCGGATGACCGAGTACAAGCGCCCGGCGCTGTTGCTGCGCGACCCCAAGCGCGCCATCCACCTGCTGTCGAACGCCACGCGACCGGTGCAGCTCATCATCGCCGGGAAAGCCCACCCCGCGGATCAAACGGGCAAAGAGATTGTGCGCGCGTGGACCGAGTTCGTCGCGCACCCCGCGGTGCAACAGCACGCGATCTTCCTCGAGGACTACGACATGGCGTTGGCGCAGGAGCTGGTGCAGGGCGTGGACGTGTGGCTCAACACGCCCCGGCGGCCCTGGGAGGCGTGTGGCACCAGCGGCATGAAAGTGCTCGCGAACGGCGGCCTGAACCTGTCGGCGCTCGACGGGTGGTGGGACGAGGCGTACGCGCCGGACGTGGGGTGGGCGCTCGGCGGACCCGGTGACGCCGCTGACGCGCAGCGGGACGCTGCGGAGGCGGATCAACTGTACCGCCTGCTCGAGGAGGAGATCGTTCCCGAGTTCTACGCCCGGGACGCCGCCGGGCTGCCGCGCGCGTGGCTCGCCCGCATGCGCGCCAGCATGGCGCGCCTGGCGCCGCGGTTCAGCGGGAATCGGATGATCCGCGAGTACCTCGAGACGTTCTATCTGCCCGCGACGGACGCGGTGAGGCGCCGGTGCGCCGACGGCGGGCGGCTCGCGCGGGGGCTGCGCGAGTGGTGGAGCGATCTGGTCGCGCACTGGCCGGACCTGCGGTTCGGTCCGCTGGAGGTCCAGCGGGACGCCGACGCATGGCAATTCGAGATCGCGGTGTCGCTGGGCGCGATCGCCCCGGCGCAGGTGCGGGTCGAGCTGTACGCGCCGGCGGTCGACGCCGGGACCCCGGCGGAGCGTGTGGAAATGGAGCGGCACGAGCGGATGGCGGGCGAGGGACACGGCTACCGCTACCGCGCCGCCGTGCGGACGTCGCGGCCCGCCTCGGACTACACCCCGCGGATCGTCCCGTTCCACCCCGAGGCGCGCGTCCCGACGGAAGCGGGGCTCATCTTGTGGCAGCGGTAGGCGGCCGACGTATCGACGGCATCGTGCCCACCGCGAGCGCCCGCGCCGCGGGAGCGTCGTGCGTAGGGCGGATGCCGGGGAGGTCGCGGCGCAGATGAAGGCGACAGTGGTCCGCGATGTGACGTTGTTGACGGCGGACGATCTCTATCTGTTCAACGAGGGCAGCCACGTCCGTCTCTACGATCAACTCGGCGCTCGCCCGATGACGGTCGACGGTGTGCCCGGAGCGCACTTCGCCGTCTGGGCGCCCGGCGCCGAGCAGGTGTCCGTGTTCGGCGACTTCAACGGGTGGGACAACGCGTTGCACCCGATGCGGTCGCGGGCGACGTCCGGCATCTGGGAGCGCTTTGTGCCGGACGTGCCGCTCGGCACGCTCTACAAGTACCATGTCGTCTCGCGGCACGGCGCTTATCGGGTCGACAAGGCCGACCCGTTCGCCGTGCGCGCCGAGCGGCCGCCGGGCACCGCGTCCGTCGTGTGGGATCTCGACTACGCGTGGGGGGACGCGGATTGGATGGCCGGGCGACGCCACCGCAGCGCGCTCGATCGGCCGGCGGCCATCTTCGAGGTGCACCTGGGGTCGTGGATGCGGGTGCCGGAGGAGGACTATCGCTTCCTCACCTACCGGGAGCTGGCCGCCCGCCTGCCCGGTTACGTCCGGCGCATGGGCTTCACGCACGTGGAGTTGATGCCGGTGATGGAGCATCCGTTCTACGGCTCTTGGGGGTATCAGACGACCGGGTACTTTGCCCCGACCAGCCGGTACGGCTCGCCGCAGGACTTCATGTACCTTGTGGACTGCTTCCATCGGCACGGGATCGCCGTGATTCTCGATTGGGTGCCGTCGCACTTCCCCACGGACGAACACGGCCTGGGGTATTTCGACGGCACGCACGTGTACGAGCACGCCGATCCCCGGCGGGGCCTGCATCCCGACTGGCACAGTTGCATCTTTAACTACGGCCGGCACGAGGTGCGGAGTTTCCTGTTGAGCAACGCGCTGTTCTGGGTGGAGAAGTACCACGCCGACGGCCTTCGCGTCGACGCGGTGGCGTCGATGCTCTATCTCGACTACTCGCGTCGCGCAGGGGAGTGGATCCCAAACGAGCACGGTGGCCGCGAGAACCTTGATGCGATCTCGTTCCTGCGCCGCTTCAATGAGGAGGTCTACCGGCATTACCCGGCCGTGCAGACGATCGCCGAGGAGTCGACGGCCTGGCCGCAGGTGTCGCGCCCGACGAGCGGCGGGGGCCTCGGGTTTGGGTTGAAGTGGGACATGGGGTGGATGCACGACACCCTGCAGTACATGGCGCACGATCCGGCGCACCGCAAGCACCACCACGATGCGCTCACCTTCCGAGGGCTGTACGCCTTCACGGAGAACTTCGTCCTCCCGCTGTCGCACGACGAGGTCGTGCACGGCAAGGGGTCGCTCCTCGCGAAGATGCCCGGCGACAACTGGCAAAAGTTCGCCAACCTGCGCCTGCTGCTCGGATACATGTACCTGCAGCCGGGCAAGAAGCTCCTGTTCATGGGAGGCGAGTTTGGGCAGTGGCGCGAGTGGCATCACGATGAAAGCCTGGACTGGCACTTGCTGGAGCACTCCCCGCACCTGGGGCTGCAACGGTGGGTGCGGGCGCTCAACCGGGTGTACCGCACCGAGCCCGCGTTGCACGCGTGGGACTGCGATCCCCGGGGCTTCGCGTGGATCGACTGCAGCGATCGTGACCAGAGCGTTGTCAGCCTGGTGCGCCGCGGGCCGTCCGGCGACACCGTGGCCGTCGGCATCCTGAACTTCACGCCGGTCCCGCGCCACGGGTACCGGGTCGGCGTGCCGCGGGGCGGCTTCTGGCGCGAACTGATGAACAGCGACGCGCGCGAGTACGGCGGAAGCGGTATCGAAAACGGCGGGTTCGCGAGCGAACCGGTGCCGTGCCACGGTCACCCGTACTCGATCGTGCTCGCGCTGCCGCCGCTCGCGGTGGTGGTGCTCTTGAGCGAGGCGGTGACGCCGTGGGACGAGACGCCGCCGGGATCGTCGTGGGAGGCCGACGCGCGACCGCCGGTGCGCCGGGCCCCTGACGATCGAGCGCCCGCGCCGCGGGGCGCCCTGGGGACGGCCCCGGGACCCCCGGACGGCGGTCTGGACGCGCCGGCGCGGGCGCACGGGACCCGCGCCGCGGAGGATTCAGCAAACGCCCGGGACCCCGTTCCCCCGCTGTTCCCGGCGGCGGTCGGCGCGGCGGAGCGGACACTAAGCCCGGCGGACGCCGCGAAGCGACTGGCCGGGCTGATCTGGACGCTGGAACGGGAACGACAGTGTTCGATGGCGCCGGCCGTCTTGCAGTACGTGTTCGAAGCCGTCCGCACGGAGTTGCAGTATCGTCGGCGGGCCGGCGACCTGGACCGCAAGCTGGCCATCCTCAACGGCCGCCGGTAGGCCGATACCGCCTACCGGCGGGACACGAGTCGAGCCCTGACTGCGGTGGCGCGACCGCGAAGGGCCGCGGGTTACTTCGCCGCGGCCGGCACGCGGGCCGCCCGGAGCGTGAGCACCGGGCAGGGCGCCTGGCGGACGACGGCTTCCGCAACGCTCCCGAGCAGAGCCCGCTGCAGCCCCGTGCGGCCGTGCGTCGACATCACAACCATTTCCGCCGGGAGGATCTCGGCGAGTCCGAGGATCTCCGCGGCCGGATCGCCGATGGCCACCTTCAAGTCGGTCTGGATGAATTCGCGCGCCACCCGCGGCACCGAAGAGAAATACCAGTGTTGCAGTCTCGCGCGCTCGGTCTCGAGTTGCACGTCCACGAACTCCCCGGCGTCTACCCGTTCATCGACGTGTTGCTGTGACAGCACATGCAGCAGCACGAGCCTCGCCTGGAGCCGGCGCGCGAGCCCGACAGCATACGCCACCGCATCGATCGACGCCGCAGACATGTCGGTCGGGGCCAGGACGACCGGATCAGATGTCGTTGTCATGATACAACCTCCTCGTTGGGGACCTTCCCCAAGATGATGGTAGCGCACATCGGGGCGCCGGTTTATCGGGTTTCGGCCCTATATCGCTGGTTTCTGGCGCACCCGCCCGCGGTCTGAAGGCGCCGGGCGGGGGCGTGCGGAATCGGTTGCCCGCCTGATCGTTTCCCGGGGAAGGAGCTGCTAGCGTGGTGGTCAGCCGGGAGGCCCTGGTCGGGTGCCTGCGCGCTCGGCACCAGCCAGGTGTCACCGGGGGGATGGGCCGCGGCGGGAGGAGTGGTCATGCCTGTCGAGGAGCGGGTGATCCGGGTCTCAGTCGACGGCGGTACGCTTGAGGGCGTGCTGGGCATCCCGGAGGCGGCCCGCGCGATCGTGCTGTTCGCGCACGGCAGCGGCAGCAGCCGCCACAGCCCCCGAAACCGGCTCGTCGCTGCGGCGCTCCGCGAGGTCGGCCTGGCGACGCTGCTGACGGACCTGCTGACACCCGACGAGGGCACGGCGGACGCGGTGACCGGGCACCTGCGCTTTGATCTCACGCTCCTCGGTGCGAGGTTGCTCGCGGTGACGGACTGGGTCCTCCGCGACCAGGATACCCGCGGGCTCCGGATTGGCTACTTCGGCGCCAGCACGGGCGCGGCGGCCGCGTTGCTCGCGGCGGCGGAACGTCCGGCCGTTGGTGCGATCGTGTCCCGGGGGGGACGCCCCGACTTGGCCGGGGACGCGTTGGTCCGGGTTCGCGCGCCCACCATGCTGATCGTCGGAGAGCGAGACCAAACGGTCCTCGCGTTGAACCGGGACGCCTTGCGCGCGCTGCACACGGAGAAGGAACTGGCGATCGTGCCCGGCGCGACGCACCTGTTTGAGGAACCGGGGGCCCTGGTCGCGGTTGCGCTGTTGGCGCGCGCGTGGTTTGTGCGCCACTTAGCGGGAACGGGGGAGTAGAGTGCCGATACGGATGCCGGTTGCGGCTGTAATGCTGGTACTCTGCGCCGCCTCGCTCGGTGCGGCCCCGCGGGCGGCCGCCCAGAGATCCCCCATCGTTGTGCACGCGGCAATCGCGGGAGCGGTCGTGGCCCAGGGGTTGGTGCGCGTCGGTCAGACCGTCAAGCGGGGTGACCCGCTCGTCTACGTGCAGACAAGAACCGCCCCCGTGCCCGCGCTTGCCGCGGTGGCCCCGGCGGACGGTCAAGTCACTCGCGTCGCCGTCAAGCCCGGGGACACCGTCACGATCGGGGACCCGGTGGTCGAGATCCAACCCCTGTGAACGTCTTCCTCGCGCGTTGACGCGAATCGCCGCGGAAGTCGCTGTCGATCGCTCGCGGCGCGCTACGCCCGCGTCGCGACCGTGTTCTTCGCCCGGCGCAACACGGTCAGGCTGCCTGGGCGGCCCTAGTGAACCGTCCGATCCGCGGCTTCACCAGCCGCTCGAAGTCCGTGTAGGACATCGTGATCACGTCCTGGTGCGTGCCGGCGTTGAACAGGATCACGGGATCGCGCGCCAGCGTCGAGTCCACCAATACGGGGACGTGGTAGAACTGGCCGAACGGCGGCATCGCGCCGACTTCGCAGTCCGGAAAGACGTGCTCGAACTCGTCCTCGCGGGCGAGCCGGACCCTTTCGGCGCCGGTCTCGGCCTCCACCAGCTCCGCGTCCACCTTCATCGTTGCCGGCAGCACGATCATTTCCAAGGTCTCGTCGGCGAGGATCATGACGACTTTAGCGACCAGGTTGCCCGGGACGTGCTCCACTTGGGCGATCTCCTGGGCGGTGTATCGGGTCGGATGGTGGCTGGCCGTGTGCGCGATGCCCTGTTCCCGGAGATAGGCGCACAATCGATCGACGTATGCAGGCTGCATCTGCCTCACCCCCGTCGTAACGACTCCGGTTCCGTCTTCACCGTAGCGCGCTGCGACCGCCGGGGGAATCAGGCGGACGCCCGATTCGGTCGTCTGAGTCATCCGACCGGGAGGGGCGGCTGCGGGCCACGTCTCCTTGGCCGGAGACTGAAATGGATCGTGGGCCCGATGGCGCGGTGGCTCCGGCCTCGCTACGATCATCCCGGTGGACACAATGAGCTCCGAGCGACGCCGGACTGGGCCGCGGCCGTTTGAGACGTTTGAGCACACGGCCGACATCGGGCTGATCGCCCGCGGACGGACGTTGCGCGCGCTCTACGTCAACGCGGCGCACGGGCTGGTCTCCTTGATCGTCGATCCCCGCGGCCTTCGCGAGGCCGTCGTCGAGCGCATCACCGTCTCCGCGTCGAACCGCGAGACGCTGCTGGTGGTATGGCTCAACGAGATCCTGTATCTGCTGGACGCCCGGCGCTTTCTTCCCCGCCGGTGCCGCGTGACGTCGCTCACCGATACCGCGCTGGAGGCAGATCTTGTCGGCGAGGCGTTTGACGAGCGTCGGCACACGCCCCGCCGGCTGGTGAAGGCGGCAACGTATCACAATCTCGAGCTCACGCGGATCGCCGGAGGGTGGGAGGCGCGGATCCTCCTCGACGTCTGAGCCGGCGGACGTGCGGGACCGACGCGCCGGCGCGAGCGGGATCCAGCGTCATCCTTTGATGACGGCGAGCGGCCGCAGCCGCACGACGCTTCGTGTGAGCCCGGCTCCGTCGCTCACCCGCACGACGTCGGCGACGTCTTTGTACGCTTCCGACGCCTCTTCCGCGAGCAACCCGCGGCTCTTGGCGCGAACGAGCACGCCGCGCCGGGCGAGCGTGTCCACCACATCAACCCCGCTCAGCAGGCGGCGGGCGGCCCCGCGACTGCGCAGCCGGCCCGCGCCGTGCGGGGTCGACCCGAACGCGTCCGCAAGCGCCCGCCCGGTCCCGACGACGACGTACGAGTACCGCCCCATGTCTCCGGGGACGAATACCGGGTGGCCCACGTCCCGATACTCGGAGGGCACGTCCGGGTGCCCAGCGGGGAATCCACGCGTCGCACCCTTGCGGTGCACGCACACGGACAGCCGCTGCCCCTCGACCACGTGCTCTTCGATCTTCGCCATGTTGTGCGCGACGTCGTACACGATCTCCATGTCGAGGGACGCGGTGCTGCGGCCGAGGACCTCCTCGAACACCTCGCGGACCCGGTGGGTTATGACCTGCCGGTTGGCAAACGCGTAGTTGGCGGCGGCAGCCATGGCGCCGAAATACGCCTGCCCTTCGGGAGAGTGGATCGGCGCGCACGCCAGTTGGCGGTCCACGAGCGTGATCCCGTAGCGCGCGGCGAGTGGCTCGCAGAGGCGCAGGTAATCATCACAGACCTGGTGCCCGAACCCTCGAGAGCCGCAATGGAGGAGCACGGTGATCTGCCCGAGCCGGTTGAGGCCGAACGCTGCGGCCAGCTCGCGATCGTAGATCTCGTCGACCCGTTGCACCTCGAGGAAGTGGTTTCCCGCGCCGAGGGTGCCGAGCTGATCCCAGCCGCGGGCGCGTGCCCGCGCGCTCACGGTCTCCGGTCGCGCGCCGGCGATGGTGCCCCGGGACTCGATGCGTTGGAGATCGCCTGGTCGTCCCAGGCCTCGCCCGACGGCCCACGCGGCGCCGCTGGCGAGGACGTCGTCCAACTCTGCTCGGCCGAGCACAACACCGCCCCGCGCGCCCACCCCGCTTGGGACCGCCCGGAAGAGTCGGTCGGCGAGCGCGGCGAGGTGGGGCCGAATCTCTTCCTCGTTCAGGGCGCTACGCAGCAGACGAACGCCGCAGTTGATGTCGTAGCCGACCGCCCCCGGGGAGACGACGCCGTCGTCGAGGCGCATCGCCGCCACGCCACCGATCGGAAAGCCGTAGCCCCAATGAATGTCGGGCATGGCGACGACCCAACGCACCACGCCCGGCAGCGTCGCCGCGTTCGCGACCTGATCGATTGCGCGGTCCTGCTCGAGTTCGGGGAGCATGCGGTCGTCGGCGTAGATGACGCCCGGCACGCGCATCCCCGGTCGGTAGTCCACCGGCACTTCCCACCGGTAGGCATCGAGCCGCCGCAGGCGCGCGATCGTTCCGGAGACGCTCATCGCGCGCCCCGTGGGCGGCCGGTCCTGCGCGACGCTGACACGCGGGACATCATCGCGGCACCGCCTTCGCGTTTACGTCGTCTGCGCGCCGGCCTCGCGGGCGGTTCCGGCCGGCGCCCCGAGCGTGTCTTGCACGTCGTCGTCGCTCACCTGCGGGAACGACTCGTAGAACTGCCCGACCGCCATGAAGTGCGCCGGCTCGGACAGGACGACGACGTCGTCGACCACGCCCCGCAGGCGCTCGACCGTGTCTCTCGCGCCCACGGGGACCGCGACGACGACCCGCGCCGCCCCCCAGCGCCGCACGGTTTCGATTGCGGCGTCCATCGTGTGTCCGGTCGCGATGCCGTCATCGACGAGCACGGCCGTCCTACCGCGGAGATCGGGCGGTCCGTCGCGCCGGTACAGCGCCGCGCGCCGCCGGATCACCTCTCGGGCGCGCTCGATTGCATCGCGGACGTAGCTGGCCGGGATCGTCAACGCGGCGATCGTGGTGGCGTCGAGCGTCGCCGCGCCATCCTCTCCAACGGCGCCGATCGCGAACTCCTCGTTGCCGGGCGCGCCGATCTTGCGGACGACAACGACGTCGAGGGGGTGGTTGAGCGCGCGGGCGACCTCTCGGGCGACGACCACGCCGCCCCGCGCGAGTCCGAGGATCGTGGCGTCTTCGAGCGACCGTGACATCAGCGCGTCGGCCAGTTGCCGGCCGGCGTCCCGACGATCCATGAAGATCACCGAACACCACCTCCCGGGCCGCCCCCGGCCCCCG
>DASQGM010000238.1:0-2768 GCA_035632615.1 bacterium
CCCCCGACACTTCCCGACGTCGAGGCCAGCCATGGCCCTGCGGTGCGCTGCATAGGTTATTCCCATTTTTCCGGGGCAGGGGCGCCGTCGGCCCGGGGAGAAAGAACCCGCCACCCACCATGACACGCGTTTCGCTGTTCATCACCTGTCTGGCAGATCATCTGTTTCCCAGCGTCGCCGGTGCGACGGTGCGCGTGCTCGAGCGGCTCGGCGTGCGGGTCGTCGTGCCCGCCGGGCAGACGTGCTGCGGGCAGCTACCGTTCAACGACGGCTTCTGGGACGAGGCGCGCCGCGTCGCGGCGCATCACCTCCGGACGTTCGCGGACGCCGATGCGATCGTGACCCCGTCGGGGTCCTGCGCCGGCATGGTCCGGCACTTCTACCCGGTGCTGTTCGAGGGCGACGCGGCGTCGCTCGCGCTGGCGGCGGCGGTGGGAGACCGGACCTACGAGCTGTCGGAGTTTCTGACGAAGCGGCTCGGCGTCGATGACGTCGGTGCCACGTTTCACGGGCGGGTTACGTACCTCGCCTCCTGTCACGGGTACCGCGAGCTCGGCCTGTACGAGGAGCCGCTGCGTCTGCTCCGCGCGGTGCGCGGCCTGGAATACGTGTCGCTTCCCGCCGTCGATGAGTGCTGCGGCTTCGGCGGGGCGTTCGCGGTGAAGATGGCCCCCGTGTCGGGTGCGATGCTCCGCTCGAAGATCGACGCGATCCGCGACACCGGCGCCTCGGTCGTCACCGGCACCGACGCGTCGTGCCTGATGCACGTCGGCGGCGGGTTGTCGCGCGCCGGCGTCGGCGTGCGGGCGTTGCATCTCGCGGAAATTCTGGCCGGCGAGGCGGTGCCCGGATGACGGCCGACCACGGACAGGAGGCGCCGATCGAGTTCGTCGAGAACGCGCGCCGGGCGCTCGCCGATCCGTCGCTCCAGGCGAACCTTTCGCGATCGATGCACGCGTTCCGCGAGAACCGCGCGCGCGTCCTCGAGGACTTCGCCGGGTGGGAGACCTGGCGCGAGCAGGCGCGCGCGATCAAGGCGCACACGCTCGCGCACCTCGATCACTACCTGGACCGCTTCGACCGGAGCGTGCGCGCCGCGGGCGGACAGGTCCACTGGGCCGCCGACGCCGCGGACGCCCGCCGCATCATCGGCGAGCTCGCCCGCCGGCACGGGGTCCGGCGGATCGTCAAGAGCAAGTCCTCGACAACGGACGAGATCGAACTGAACCCGTCGCTCGAGCGCGCGGGGCTGGAGGTCACGGAGACCGACCTGGGCGAGTTCATCGTGCAGGTCGCAGGCGAGTCCCCGATCCACTTTGTCGGTCCCGCGCTCCACAAGAGCGCGCACGAAGTCGGCACGCTGTTCGCCGACAAGATCGGGGCTCCGCGGACGGACGAGCCGGAGGCGCTGACGCGGGCCGCCCGCGCGTACCTGCGCGAACGGTTTCTGCGGGCGGAGATGGGCCTGAGCGGTGTCAACTTCGGCGTCGCCGACACCGGTACGCTGGTCGTGTTCGAGAACGAGGGCAACGCGCGGATGGTGACGACGCTGCCGCGCGTGCACGTGGCGTTGATGGGGATGGAGAAACTCGTCCCGGACCTCGCCTCGCTCGCGGTCATGCTGCGCGTGCTGCCGATCAGCGCGACCGGCGGCCGGATGGCGGAGTACGTCTCGCTCATCACCGGCCCGCGGCGGCAGGGCGAGGCCGACGGCCCCGAGGAGCTGCACGTCGTCGTGCTCGACAATGGTCGGAGCCGCATCCTGGCCGACACGGAAGTCCGGGAGTCGCTGCAGTGTTTGCGGTGCGGCGCCTGCCTCAACGTCTGTCCGGTGTACGAGCGCGCAGGCGGCCACGCCTACGGCTCGATCTACTCGGGGCCGATCGGCGCAGTGCTGACCCCGCTGTATCGTGGGCTCGCGCAGGCGGGGACGCTGCCGTTTGCCAGCTCGCTGTGCGGATACTGCGCTGAGGTGTGCCCGGTCAAGATCGACCTCCCGCGGCTGCTCCTGGTCATGCGCCGGCGCGCGGTCGCCGCGGGCGAGGCCGTCACGGACGTCGAGCGGCTCGGGATGCGCGCATTCGCCTGGGCGGCGTCGTCGGCGAGGCGCTGGGCATTGGCCGGGCGGGCGCTGCGGGCCATGCTGCGTCCGTTCGTGCGCGGGGACCGGATCCGGCACCTGCCAGGGCCGCTCGGCGGCTGGACGCGCCATCGCGACTTCCCGGCGCCTCCTCGGGGCTCGTTCCAGGAGGGCGCGGCGGCGCATCGCGGAGACGGCGATGGAGCGTAACGCATTCCTGGCGCGCGTGCGCGCGGCGACCGGGGCCCGGACGCCCGAGGGGGCGCCCCGCTTCCTCGCGCCGTCGCCAGCTCCGGACCGCGCCGCGGTCCTGGCGGAGATGGCGGCCCGGTGGCGGCGTCCGCACGCGACGTGGCGCGAGGTCTTGTCTGCGGACGCCGCCCGCGCGGTCGTCGACGCGCTCCAATCCGCACAGGCCCGGCGCGTCGTCGTCTCGGCCGATCCGTGGCTGGATCGCCTCGGGATCGCGCGCGCCCTTCAGGCTGCGGGGATCTCGCTCGTGGAGGTTCCGCGCTCCCCGGAGGCGGTGCACGGGTTGCTTCCGGAGGTCGACGCCGGGGTGACGGTGCCCACGTACGCGGTGGCGGAGACTGCCACGCTCGTCGAGATCGCCCGGCCCGAGCAGCCGCGCGCGCTCTCGCTCGTGCCGCCCGTGCACGTCGCGGTGCTGCGTGCCGAGGCCGTGCTG
>DASQGM010000239.1:0-12219 GCA_035632615.1 bacterium
CGACGCCAAGGCCGTGGCTGCCATGATGAAGTACAACGAATCCCTCCAGAAGGCGGGCGTCCTGCTCGCGCTCGATGGTCTCCACCCGCCGTCGGCGGGCTCGCGCGTTTCGTTCTCCGGGGGGAAGCCCACGGTGACCGACGGGCCCTTCACCGAGACGAAGGAGGCACTCGGCGGCTACTGGATGATTCAAGTGAAGTCGAAGGCAGAGGCGGTCGAATGGGCGTCACGCTGCCCCGCTTCGGACAACGAAGTGATCGAGGTTCGCCAGGTGTTCGAGATGTCGGACTTTCCTGCCGACGTCCAGGAGGCCGCCGCCAAGTCTCCCGAAAAGCACGCGGAGTCCGGGCGGCGCACGGGGGCGTGACGCCAACGTGGGTGCCTCGGCGTGCGCCTGAGGGGGAGCCGCGGGTTCTCCGGCGGTCTTGTGCGGATGGTGCAGCGAATGGGAGTCGGTCGGGATCGCGGTCTCACACGCGTGCATTCGACGAGACTCCGAGTGGACGCGATACTCGCCGGCGCGTATTTCCGGAAGCTCAGGAAGGGGTGGAAAAATGAGTGGGGTACGGGTCCTGGTCGGTACACGCAAGGGCGCGTTCGTTCTGACAGCTGACGGAAAGCGAGAACGGTGGAACGTCAGCGGCCCACATTTCGCGGGCTGGGAGATTTACCATGTCAAGGGCTCGCCGGTCGATCCCAACCGGCTGTATGCGTCGCAGTCCAGCGGCTGGTTCGGGCAGCTGATCCAATGCTCCAACGACGGTGGCAAGACGTGGGAGCCGGTCGGTAACGAGTTCGCGTACGACGGTGTCCCCGGCACTCACCAATGGTACGACGGCACGCAGCACCCCTGGAAGTTCGCGCGAGTCTGGCATCTCGAGCCATCGCTGACGGATCTCGATACCGTCTACGCCGGGGTGGAAGATGCCGCACTGTTCCGCTCGGTGGACGCCGGCCGGACGTGGCAGGAACTCCCTGGGCTGCGCGGCCACGGCTCAGGGCCGTCTTGGCAACCAGGTGCCGGTGGAATGTGCCTGCACACGATCGTGCTGGATCCGAGCGACCCCGGGAGGATCTTCGTCGCCATTTCGGCCGCGGGCGCGTTCCGGACCGACGACGCCGGCAAGACGTGGCGCCCGGTGAACCGCGGCCTGCGGTCCGAAGGCATTCCCGACCCGAACGCCGAGGTCGGCCACTGCGTCCACCGCATCGCGATGCACCGGTCGCGCCCCGGCGTGCTGTTCATGCAGAAGCACTGGGACGTCATGCGCAGCGACGACGCCGGCGACTCGTGGCACGAGGTCAGCGGTAACCTGCCGACCGACTTCGGATTCCCGATCGACGTGCATGCGCATGAGCCGAACACCATCTACGTCGTGCCGATCAAGAGCGACTCCGAGCACTTCCCACCCGACGGGAAGCTGCGCGTGTACCGCAGCCGGACGGGCGGCAACGAATGGGAGGCGCTCACGAAGGGGCTGCCGCAACGCGACTGCTACGTGAACGTGCTGCGCGACGCGATGGCCGTCGACTCGCTCGATTCGTGCGGCGTGTACTTCGGCACCACGGGCGGGCAGGTGTACGCATCGATCGACGCCGGGGATAGCTGGGCGCCCATCGTCCGAGATCTTCCGGCCGTCCTGTCCGTCGAGGTGCAGACGCTGCCGTGATCCGGGTCGGGCTGCCGGCACATCTGCGCACGCTCGCGCACGTCGACGGCGAGGTGAGGCTCGACGTCGAGGGTCGGGCCACGCAGCGCACGGTGCTCGACGCGCTCGAGGCCTCCTATCCGATGCTGCGCGGGACGATCCGCGACCACGTCACGCAACAGCGCCGACCCTTCGTGAGGTTCTTCGCGTGCGAGCAGGATCTGTCTCACGAACCGCCGGACGCTCCGCTGCCCGACGCGGTCGCGACGGGGGCGGAGCCCTTTCTCGTCGTGGGGGCCATGGCCGGCGGCTAACCTTGGCAGAATGGAGGCAACAGATGAGATACATGCTGCTGGTATACGGTGAAGAGCAGGCCTCGGATGAGGGCGAGAAGGAGCAGTGTCGAGACGAGTCCGCCCAGCTTGTGCACCAGATCAGGTCGACCGGGAAGTACGCCGTTGCCGCCCCGCTGCACCCGGTATCGACGGCGACCAGCGTGCGGGTGCGCGATGGCAAACGGTTCGTGACCGACGGTCCGTTCGCGGAGACGCGCGAACAACTGGGCGGCTACTTCCTGATCGACGCCAAGGATCTCGACGAGGCGATCGACATCGCTGGGCGGATTCCAGGCGCACGC
This sequence comes from bacterium, assembly GCA_035632615.1. Classification (GTDB taxonomy): domain Bacteria; phylum Sysuimicrobiota; class Sysuimicrobiia; order Sysuimicrobiales; family Segetimicrobiaceae; genus JAJPIA01. Next base: position 2,287 of record DASQGM010000239.1, read on the forward strand.
CTGGGGACCGTCGAGATCCGTCCGCTGATGGAGATAGCCGACCTGCCTGCTCACTAGCGGGGACCGCGCGGAGACGCCCCGTCCGGGCGCGCGATTCCATGTCCACGGCGGTGCGAAGCGCGACGACAGGGATGGAAACGCCACGGAGTACACTGACGGCCAAGTGAGGACTGACGAGGACGCGTAGGAACGGGCAGTTCGCCCCTGGAACCTTCACCGCAGCCTTGACCACCAGGAGCGCTGCCGGCGGATGGACCGCAAAGAGCAAGCCCTCGCGTCGCTCAAGCCCGACGGCCCGCTGTCTGACGGGGTCGCCGAGGGTTGGAACGCGCTGAACCGCGGGGAGTGGGCAGAGGCCCGCGCCCGGTTCGAGACCGCGCTGGCCTCCGAGGAGACGGGCGAGGGCTGGGAAGGCCTCGCGTGGGCGGCGTGGTGGCTCGATGACACCACCGTGATGATGGACGCCCGCGAGCGGGCGTACCGGCTGTACCGCGCGCGGGGCGACGCTCGTGGGGCCGCGCGCAGCGCGATGTGGCTCGCCGTCGACTACGTGGACCTCCGCAACGATACGGCCGTCGCGAATGGCTGGATGCAGCGGGCTCACCGGTTGCTGGAACAGCACACGCAGTCTCCCGAGTACGCGTGGTTGGCCGCGTGCGACGCGCACCACGCGCTCATGGCCGACAAGAATCCGGTGACGGCCCAGCGACTGGCGACCGAGGCGGTGAGCGTCAGCGAAGCGCTCGGCATCATCGACGTGGAGATGGTGGGGCGGGCCCTGGAAGGACTGGCCCTGGTCAGCCAGGGTCAGGTGCGCGATGGGATGCGGCGGCTGGACGAGGCCGCGGCCGCCGCCGTGGCGGGAGAGCTGGCAGACCGCCAGGCCATCAGCCTGACGTGCTGTTACATGATCTTCGCGTGCGAGCGGGTGCGCGACTATCCGCGTGCCGCGCAATGGTGCGACCGGGTGAAAGAGTTCTGCCGCCGGTGGCGGTTCAGCATGTTGTTCGCCGTGTGCCGGACTCAGTACGCCGGCGTGCTGATCTGGCGGGGCGAGTGGGCGCAGGCCGAAACGGAGCTCACCACCGCGGCCCGGGAGTTGACGGTGATCCGCCCGGCGCTTGCGTTCTCGGCGACGACCAGGCTGGCGGAGCTCCGTCGCCGCCAGGGGCGTTGGGACGAAGCCACGGCCCTGTTCCAACGCGGGGAAACGTCGACCGCGGCCCTGCTCGGCCGCGCCGAGCTGGCGCTCGATCAGGGGAATCCCGCGATCGCGGTCGACTGCGCGGAACGCTATTTGCGCCGCTACGCGCCCGAGAGCCGCACCGAGCGCGCCCCCGGTCTGGAGGTGCTGGCGCGGGCGCTCGCCGCGCTCGGAGATCTCGAACGAGGGCGTACCGTGCTCGCGGAGCTCGAGGAGACGACGCAGGCCGTTGCGGCCGAGCCCCTGAAGGCGTTCGCATGCGTGGCGAGGGGGACGCTGGCGGCGTGCGCGGGAGACCACGCGCAGGCCCGGACGGCGTTCGAGGACGCCGCCGACCTGTTCGCGCGTTTCGGGGCGCCGTTCGAACTCGGGCGCGCCCGCATGGAGCTCGGACGCGCGCTCGCCGCGCTGGGCCGCCGGGACGCGGCCGCCGCGGAGCTCCGTACCGCTGTGACCGTGCTACAGAACCTCGGGGCCGCTCACGAGGCTGAGCGGGCGGCGTCGCTGCTCCGCGAGGTCACCGCGGAGCCGACGAGGCGAGCGGCCGGTCCGATCGCCCGGCTGACCGGGAAGGAGCTCGAGGTCCTCCGGCTGGCCGCCCAGGGCTTGACCGACAAGGAGATCGCGGCCCGGCTGCGTCGCAGCGAGCACACGATCCACCGCCATGTCGCCAACATCCTGGTCAGACTCGACCTGCCGTCCCGCACCGCCGCGGTAGCCTACGCCGTGCGCGAAGGGTTGCTGTAGGCCGCTCACCGCCGCTTCCCAATTTCGCTCGCCATGGCCGGTTCCGGCCATGCCTCGACCCGCCCCGCCAATGGCGCGAAAAAGCGAAGTTACGACGCCCGGGCAGGCGTAGACTGACCCCGCAGGCTCGGGCAGCGCAATGGAGTCGGCCCGGGCCGAGCCCGATCGCGGGAGGGATCTCGATGAAGAAAGTCGTCTGCCCACCGTGCGGCAAGGAGATCAACGCCCAGACCGATGACGAGCTCGTCCGGAAGGTCCAGGAGCACGCGAAGCAGGAGCACGGACGCGACCTTACGCGCGAGCACATCCTCGCGGTGGCGAAGGAGGCGTAAGGTCGTGGCTTCCACGCAGCAGGCACGCGGATCGGCATCCGTCCATGGGCTTCTGTGGGGAGCTCGGGGGAGCGACTGGGCCGAGGTGCAGGAACGTTTCTCGCGCCCGCTCTACGAGGCGGTCCTCGCGAAGAGCGGTGTGGGGGCCGATACGGCCGTGCTCGACATCGGATGCGGGGCTGGTCTGTTCTGCGCGCTGGCCTCGGAGCGGGGCGCTCGGGTCTCCGGGCTCGACGCCTCCGATGCGCTCGTGGCGATCGCGCGGAGACGAGTTCCGCGGGGAGCGTTTCAGGTCGGGGAGATGGAGACGCTGCCGCATGCGGACCGCACGTTCGACGTGGTGACAGGGTTGCACGCGTTCCAGTTCGCCGTTCGCCCGGTGGCCGCGCTGGCCGAGGCACGCCGCGTGGCGCGGCCGCACGCCGCGGTCGTGGTCGCGACCTGGGGGAAGCCCGAGCGGGTCGAGGCCGCGCAGTATCTGGCCGCCGTGCGCTCCCTGGTGCCGCCCGCGCCGCCCGGAGCCCCTGGACCGTTTGCGCTGTCGGCCGATGGCGCCCTGGAAGCATTCGCCAGAGACGCGGGCTTGACGCCCCGGAGCGTGGATGAGGTGGAGTGTCCGTTCGAGTACCCGGACCGCGACACGGCGCTTCGGGGGCTCCTTTCGGCCGGTCCGGCGGTCCGCGCCATTCAGGAGTCCGGGGAGAATCGGGTCCGGGACGCAGTCGTGCCGGCGCTCGCTCCGTATCGCCTATCGTCCGGAGGCTACCGGCTCGAGAACAGCGTGTTGGTGATGGTCGCCACCGCATAGCCCATGCACGCCCCCAGGGCAGAGAGAGCGTTACGGCTCCGCAGACCGATGAGCACAGATCAGGAAAGGAGCAATCACATGCTGGCACCGCATTGGCTACGCCGTCTCGCCGCAGCGCTCGGTGTTGCGCTCGGCTCCATCGCCTTGATCAGCGCGGGACCCGCCCGCGTCCGCGCCGATAGCCCAGCGGTCGTGTACGTGGAGGTCTCTCCTGGCGGCAAGGCATGGCACGTCACCGGCGGCGCGGGCGCGTCGCTGAATTTCAGCTACTTCCCGACGTCCGTGACCGTTCGCCCCGGCACGACCGTCGTGTGGACGAACAAGAGTGCTCTTCCCGAGCCGCACACGGTCACGTTCCTGCCGGTCAATCCGAAGACCGGGGACATCGACGGACCGCCGCTTGAGATCGTGCGGCCGAAGCCCGGGCACGCGGGCTCACAGAATCCGGTCGATCAGGAGGTCGTGGAGAACCCGCTCTACATCCTGCCCAACTCGCTCACCCACGCGTCGTTCCTGAACTCTGGGACCTTGTTTCCCGCGGGGACGATTCCCGGCATGCCATCGTCTTGGCGCGTCACGTTCACGGCGAAGGACGCGGGCAAGACGTTCGGCTACACGTGCGCGTACCACCCGTGGATGACCGGGCGGGTCGTGGTCGCGGCGCAGTAGAGACAGCGGCACGGGTCGCGCGCGGTGACGTTCTCGGCGCGACCACACCAACGACAGGGGAGGCAACGCGGATGACGCATGTGGGCAACGCGGGCAGCGGCTCCCGATCGCGAATCGGGACTCGCGAGAGACAATCGCAGCCTGGGGTCACAGGGCTTCTGATTCGCCCGCTCCAGGAGCACGATCTACCGGCGGCCGACCGCATCTTGCGCCTGGCGTTCGGCACCTTCATCGGCCACCCCGATCCGCCGAAGCTCTGGCCAGGCAAGGACTACATTCGAACGCGCTGGCTTGCCGATCCCACGGCGGCGTTCGGGGCCGAACTCGACGGCGACCTGGTTGGGTCTAACTTTGCGACCAGGTGGGGCAGCGTGGGGTTCTTCGGGCCGGTGACCGTGCATCCCGATCTGTGGGATCAGGGCGTGGCCAGGCGTCTCCTGGACCCCGTCGTCGCGCTGTTTGCCAGATGGGGAATCGCGCACGCGGGTCTCTTCACCTTTCCCCACAGCCCGAAGCACATCCATCTCTACCAGAAGTTCGACTTCTGGCCGCGGTACCTAACCGGCATCATGTCGAAGTCGGTGACGGGGCTCGCGCCCGTTCGCGGATCGGCGCGATATTCCGAACTCTCGAAGGACGAGCAGGGAGCACAGCTCGCTGCCTGCCGAGACCTGGCGGACGCGATCTACCCGGGTCTCGATCTGGAGCGAGAGATCCGCGCGGTGGCGGATCAAGGGCTCGGCGACACCGTGCTGGTCCGGGACGACGCGGGCTTGGCGGGGTTTGCGGTCTGCCACTGCGGGGCGGGCACCGAGGCCGGAGACGGCGCGTGCTATGTCAAGTTCGCGGCAGCGCGGCCGGGGCCGACCGCGGCGCGAAGCTTCGACGGGCTGCTCGATGCCTGTGAAGCCCTCGCCGCCGCACGCAACATGTCGCGGCTCGTGGGCGGCGTCAACCTCGCCCGCCACGAGGCCTATCGTCGGATGATCGCACGCGGGTTCCGCACGGATTCCCAGGGCGTGACGATGCACCGTCCCAACGACCCTTGCTACAACCGACCGGGAGTGTACCTGATCGACGATTGGCGCTAGCTCCGCCGCGGCATCGCAGCACCCGGGATCGAGGGGGCGAGCCGCCCGACCGGTTCCTGGCTGCACCCGGGGCGCGGCGCGCGTTCGCGGTTGGCGCCACCTCACCAAACGTTGGAGGGGGGATCACATGACGGACACATCCAAGGCGGGCGCTGCTGCATCCGTGGGAGAGGCCGCCCTTCAGGAGTTACGGGGACATCTGCGCGGCGACGTAGTCGGCCCGGGGGACAGCGCATACGATGCCGCCCGCTCGGTGTGGAACGGGATGATCGATAAGCGCCCGGCGGCCATTGCACGTTGCAAGGGCGTGGCCGACGTGCTTGCCGCCGTCCGGTTTGCTCGGGCCCACGACCTCTTGACCGCGGTGCGCGGTGGGGGACACAATGTCGCCGGGTTCGGCACGTGCGACGGCGGATTGGTCATCGACCTGTCCGCGCTGAAGGGCGTCCGGGTGGACCCACTGGCGCGCACGGTTCGCGCGCAGCCTGGTCTCAGCTGGGGCGAGTTTGATCGCGAGACTCAGGCGTTCGGACTCGCCACGACTGGGGGCTTGGTGACGACGACCGGGATCGCCGGGTTCACGCTCGGCGGCGGCATCGGGTGGCTGATGCGAAAACACGGCCTCACGATCGACAACCTCGTTTCGGCCGACGTGGTCACCGCCGACGGCAGGCTCGTTACCGCGAGCCCCACCAGCCACCCCGACCTGTTTTGGGCGCTACGCGGGGGCGGAGGAAACTTCGGGATCGTGACCTCGTTCGAGTACCGCCTCCATCCCGTCGGGCCCGTCGTGCTCGGCGGCGCCGTCCTGCACCCGGCGGAGAAGGCACGGGAGCTGCTGCGATTCTACAACCGCTGGGTGGCCACGCTCCCCGACGAGATGACGTCCATGGTCGCGTTCATCACCGCGCCGCCGTTGCCGTTCATCCCACAGGCGCTGCACGGGACGCCAATGGTCGCGGTGGCCGTGTGCTACGCTGGCGCGGTGACCGACGGGGAGCGGGTGGCGCAGCCGCTGACGTCGTTCGGGCCGCCCGCCGTCGCGCACGTCGGGCCGGTCCCGTACACGGTTCTCCAGGGGATGTTTGACGCGAGCGCGCCATACGGGATTCACAGCTACTGGAAGACCCACTACGTGCCGGACCTCTCTGACGCCGCCATTGACGCCCTCCTCGCGCAGACCGCGCGCATGCGAGCGCTGTCCCCGTTCACGACGTTGCACCTCCACCATTTGGAGGGCGCGGTCAGCCGAGTGGATTCCGAGGCGACCGCGTTCCGGCATCGAACACCCCGCTATGCCATGAACATCGTGGGGCTCTGGACGGCCGCGGAACAACCCGATGCTCACATCGCCTGGGTACGCCGGACGTACGACGCGATGCAGCCGTTTGCGACGGGGGCGCCGTACCTCAACTTCCTCGGGGACGAAGGGGTCGATCGGGTCCGGGCGGCCTACGGATCGGCCACGTACGACCGGCTGGCCGAGTTGAAGACCCGATACGATCCGACGAACTTCTTCCGGGTGAACCAGAACATCCGTCCCGCTGCTCGGGGGGACGCGTAAGGAGGCGGGGCCGGGGAACGATCGCCGGCGGGGCGCGCACGACCATGCCGCGGCTGCGGGCGCGGTGGGACTCCCTCCGGTCGCACCAGGCCAGAGTCACAAGCGAGGGTAACGCGCGGGTGGCCAGGCCTCGGGCCCGATCCTCGCCGGCACCGACCTCGGCCAGTCGTCGGGGCACGGTCCGGCGGGCGATCCGTTCGTCCGCTGCCCGCGGAACCCCGGCTCGCGAATCGCCAGCAACGCTGTTCGGCTGACGTCCGTGGACCCGCCCTAGATGTCCACAGGAATAGGAACGGCGCAAGGCTCTCGGCAGGGATGCCCGGTGGGCGATGCGTGTGGGACGGGCGCCTCTGGCCTTTCCTCGTGCCGAGCGGACACTGCGCATCTTTATGCACTATTTTCTCTGGGTCTTCGGAACTCCCTAACGTTGCGAAAACGCTCTCGTCATTCACGACCTCCAGAATGATGCATGGGTGGGAGTGCGGGAGCGGAGGCTTGTCGAGCATGGTTGAGTGCGATGTAGCGGTGCGGCGCGGCGTCAAGGCCCATGCCGGGCTGGACAAGACACCGACCGGAACGGTCTTGTCCCCCGGTGCGGCCCCCGGGACAGGGGGGCCGCAGTCATCTCTTTTTGGGCTGCGGACATCGGTGAGGGCGTGGTGCGCACAGCGGCGTGTGAGCCAGTCGGCGTTGGCGATGAGGGCGGGCATCAGCGCGTCGCATCTGAGCCAGATCATCCGAGGTCGTTCGCGTCCGAGTCCGGAACTGGCGCAGCGCATCCGCGGTTTGATCGGCGGTGCCCCCTAGCCATTCGCCTCGGGCACACACGCGGACCATGCCGGCGGCAGCGGAGATCTGGGCCGCCGCCGGCGCGCGGTAGGATGGAGCGTTCTGCGTAAACACACGGCTTGCTCCATGGAGGCGGCCTACATCGAGCGCGCCACCCGTTACAGGCACATCATCTCGCCCCAATTTCGCTGCGTATCAGCCCACGCTGAAGCGTCGTGTTGCGTTGATCGCCCCACCCAGGGACCAAAATCGAGCCGATTTGTCCCTCCCGGCGTGCTGGTTGGGCTGCCCTGATCGGTCGACACCCCAAGCGTACCTCTTTGGATGAGGTCGGACGTTGCGTGGGGCGGGTACATGCGCTCTCCAGGTGCGCTTGACACGACCTCGGGGCGCGGATCGCGCTCACGCGCCCGCGCGTCTTGGGTTGGGACGTCCTGGGCATGCTGAAGGCAGTGAATGACGCGGCGGCGCATCGGGCCGCGCGACGCCTTCAACATGCAGGGGCGAGGGAGGGAGGAGCGGTGAAGCAGCTCGCGATCGGGGTGGTGATCGGACTCGTCTTTGGCCTGACGGTATCGGCGGTGGCCACGAACGCGTTCGAGACCGGCAAGTCCTGGCAGGAGTCGGGGTCGGACTACCAGTTGGGGTTCACGGTCGGCGCGGCGGACATGATCCTCAACCTCGAGGGGCCTTCCGATGTCGACGACATCCAGGCGGCGGCGAGCTGCCTGAAGCGGCACTCGACCGACTGGAACGCGGGCAGCCTTCGGACCGTCGTCAACGACTATCTGAGCGCGCACCAGGACTTGCTCCAATACACCATGGCGAGCGATGTCCTCGGGGCCATCAACGCGGCATGCGCTAGGTAGAGTGCGTTCCCGCGAGGGGAGGACGTCGGGTGCCGCGAATTCATCCGGTGGTACGCGCATCGGCGGCGCCGAGAGTCGAGACGTCTGACGACGGGTTGGCCCATGGTTCCCTTTGACGGCGAGAGGCTGCAGCGCGCGATGGCCGCGCGCGGGGTGCACGTGATCGTGGCCACGAGCCGTCACAACGTCGAGTACCTGACCGGCGGTTACTACAATCCGTTCTTCGCCTGGAGCCCACGGTTCGGGACCGGCCAGTACCTCTCGGTCGTGGCCGTGCCGGCGGCCCGCTTGGAGTCCGCGTTCTACGTCGCCCGCGAGAGCGAGCGCGACTTTCTCCACGCGTTCGGCCCGCTGTGGATCACCGATGTGCACTGGGCGCCCCGGCGGCCGAACATCGCCGTGGAGGTCGCGGCCAAGGCGGCCGAGGTACTCCGCGCGCGGGGCATGGCTGGTGGAACGATCGGGGTCGAGTTCCCGTTCCTGCCGGTGGACGCGTTCGAGATCCTGCGCCGTGATCTGCCGGAAGCCGCGCTCGTCGACGCGAGCCCGATCCTGGCGGAGTTGCGTGCGATCAAGCGGCCGGCGGAGCTCGAGCGGCTCGAGGTCGTGCATCGGATCACGTCCGAGGCGATCAGGGCCACGATCGCCGCCGGCCGCGGCGACCACACCATGCGGGACGTGGTCCACGCGGTGCAGCGGCAGGTCGAGCAGCGCGGCGGCCGGTATCTCTACGCCCTGACCAACGTTGGGCCCGGGTTGGTTCGGGCGGCAACGGACGAACCGTGGGGCCGCGGGCGACCACTCCACGTGGATGCGGGCGCCGAGCTTGGCGGCTATCGGTCGGACGTGGCGCGCATGGGATCGATCGGCCCGGCGCCGGCGCGCGCGCTGGAGCTGTTCGACGCCTGCGTCCAGGCCCAGGCATGGATCCGCGGGCGCATCGGTCCGGACGTCTCCGCCAGGGAGCTGTGGAAGATCGGCACCGACGCGGTCGCCGCCGGGCCGTGGGGGCGGTTCGGGAAGTTCCAGGCGCACGGACTCGGGCTGGTGAGCCACGAACTGCCGGAGGTGACGCGGGACGCGGACGGCGCCCTCGAGCCCGGCATGGTGATCTCCGTCGAGACCGACTGTCTCGACCCCGACACCGGCCACATCAAGCTGGAGGACACGGTGGTCGTTACCGCGACAGGGTGCGCCGGTCTCGGCGACGCGCACCGGGACTGGTGCGTCGCCGCCGGGACGTAGGCGCGGCCGCCACCCGACGACGGCGAGCGATGCTGTGGCATCTAACGAACGGGAACGGAGGCTCGACCGACTGAGCGTCGGCGCCTCACGCGTCTGGCCGTGACGCCAACCCGAACCGGGTTGGCGTTTCCCTTTTGCCGCGAATGCTCGGGCGGCAGCGGGCGGCGTGGGGGCTCACGCCGGTCCCGTTCGGGCGCTGCACGGGGACGGCGGATCCGCTGCCGTGCTCGGTGGCCGGTCCGTAGCGGTGTCGGAAGGTCGGCGGCTACCGCTCCGCCGCCGGTGACCGGTCGCCTGCGAGCAGCGCGTCGACGCACCGCACCAGCGTGTCCATATCTCCCACCAATCCGCCTTTGGTCACGACCGGCCGTTGCGCGTGCGGGCCGGCGGCAAGGTACCCGGCCGCGCAGAACGGGGAGACCTCATGGGCGATCTCGAGGCTGTCGGCCGTGAGCCGGTCGCACACCGCTGCGGCGACGTCGCCGCCGCAGATGACGACGCCGGCGTCGCACCGGTCGAGGACCGCCTGCGTGACCTCGGCGAGCGCGGCCGCGACGGCGTGGTCCCGTCGGGCGGGCGCTCGACCGGCGCCCTTGATGCCCGCGCCGCGGTGGG
>DASQGM010000240.1:0-8638 GCA_035632615.1 bacterium
GGCGCGATCCCCATCCTCACCCGGCGTTTGACCGAGCAAGCCGTCGAGGTGCGGCGCGTCGAACAGATCCCGCCCTCCCTGGAAGACGTCTTCGTCTCCATGATCACCGAACGGCGCGCGGGAACGTCTCCCGCGCCGCCCGCGACACGGCGTAGAGGTCGGCATAGAAGTTGAGGTTCTCCTGCACCGTCAGGTCGCCGTACAAACTGAATCGCTGCGGCATGTATCCCAAATGCGCCCGCACCTGCTCGGGATCGCGGGTGAGATCGATGCCCGCGATGATGATCGTGCCGCTCGTCGGCTGAATCGCCCCGCAGAGCAGTCTGAGCGTGGTGGTCTTGCCGGCGCCGTCGGGGCCGAGCAGCGCGACGATCTCGCCGCGGGCGATTTCGAAGGACAGGTCATGCACCGCGGCCCTCTCGCCGAACCGCCGCGTCAGACCCCGCACCAGGACCGCCGGGCCCTCGGCCGAGGTCATCGGGCCGGCCCTCCGGGCTCGGTGCCGACGACAATCTCCGCGTCGGCGGGCGTGCCGGGCTTGAGGCGGTCGTCGGAGTTGGTCAGGCGGATCTTCACGCTGAACGCGAGCTTGACCCGGTCCTCCCGAGTCTGGACGTTGCCGGGCGTGAACTCGCCGCGGTTGCTGACCTCCTCAACGCGTCCCTCGAACACCCGGCCGGGAAAGCTGTCGATGCTGACGCGCGCGACCTGGCCTACCTTGACGCGCGCGATCTGGTCTTGCGGCACGTAGGCCCGCAGCCAGATGTCGCGGAGGTCGATCAGCCTGTACAACGGCGTGCCCGCGGCGACGACCTCGCCTTCCTCCACGTTCCTGGTCTGCACCACCGCGTCCCGGGGGGCGACGATGACGTTGTGGCCGGCGATGACCCGGACGTAGTCCAGGTTGGCCCGGGTCTGGGCGAGCGCGGCCTGGGCGGCGGCGAGCGCCTGTCGGCGCTGGGCGACGACCGCGTACCCGCTCTCGGCGCTGCGGAGTCCCGCTTCTGCCTGCGCCAGGTTGGCGCGGGCGGCCTCGACCGCCTTGCGCTGGATCTCCACCTGCATGAGGTTCGCGCGCGCGGACGCGACCGCCGCCTGCGCCTGCGTCACCGCGTCCGCGGCGCTCTGATTCTGCGCCACGGCGGCGTCATAGGCTGCCTGGACCGCGTCGACCTGGGTCGCGGCCACCGCGCCCTCCGCGAACAGCGTCCGCTGGCGGGACAGATTGTTGCGCGCGGTCACCAACGCCGACCGGGCCGAGCCGACCTGGGCCTGCGCGGCGCGCAGCTGCGCTTCGGCGGCCGCGACCGCCTCCCGCGACGTCTGTTCCTGGATGGCCAGTGCCGTTTCAGATTGGGGGACGCCCGTCCCGGCCGCGGCGACCTGCGCGGCGGCCTGGCTGACCTGCGCCGTGGTCACCTGTTGCTGGGACAGGACCGCCTGCTGCCCCTGCGCGACCTGGGCTTCGGCCTGGGCGACCGCCGCCTGCGCCTGCGTCACCTGTGCGGTGGCTTCCTGAGGTTCCAGCTCCGCCAGCACCTGAGCGGCCCGGACCCGGTCTCCTTCGTTGACGACCAACCGGATGATGCGGCCGGCCACCTTGGGGCTGACGTCGATCTCCGTCGCCTGAATCGAGCCCGACGCGAACAGCCGGTCGGTGGAGGCGCGGCCTTCAAAGAACCGCCACCCGGCCCACGCCACGAGCCCGACGACGGCGAGCGCGAGCGCGGTCACCCCGAGGACGCTGCGTCGAGGCGGGCGAGAGCGAGGGGCATCTGCGGCCATCAGTGGGTCACCTCACCGTCGCGCTGCGGACCGTTCGTCAAGATCTCGATGTGCGCCGGCATGCCGGGCTGAAGCCGGTGCCCGGGGTCGGCGATCCGGACCTTGACCCCGAACACGAGCTTCACCCGGTCTTCCTTCGTCTGGACGTTGACCGTGGTGAACTCCGGTCCGTCGTTGACCTGCGTCACGCGGCCCGTGAACACGTCGCCGGGGAGCGTGTCGATCGTGGTCCGCGTCGGCTGCCCGATCTTGACGAGGCCGATCTGGTCCTCGCGCACGTACACGCGTCCCCACAGATCCGTCGGGTTGATCAAGGTGTAGAGCGCCGCGCCGGCTGGCACGACTTCGCCTTCCTCGACGTTCTTGGTCTGGATCACCCCGTCGCGGGGCGCGACGATCGTGTTGTGTCCCGCGACGAGCCCGACATACGCTAAGTTGGCGCGGGCCTGCGCGAGCGCGGCCTCGGCGGCCGCGAGCAACTGCCGTTGTTGGGCGACGACCGTGTAGCCCGACTCGGCGTTGCCGAGCGCGGCCTGGGCGCGCGCCACGTTTGCCTGTGCGGCTTCCACCGCGCGCCGCTGGATCTGGACCTGCATCAGGTTGGCCCGGGCGGCGGCGAGATCCGCGCGCGCCTGCGCCACGGCCTCCCCGGCGCCGCGATCCTGCGCGACCGCGGCGTCGTACGCGGCCTGGGTGGCATCGACCTGATCGGCCGCGATGGCGCCCTGCGCGAACAAGGCCTTCTGGCGGGCGAGGTCGCGCTCGGCGGTGGCCAGGCCGGAGCGGGTCGATCCCACCTTGGCCTGCGCGGCGCTCAGCCGAGCTTCGGCCGCGGTGACCGCTTCGCGCGAGGTCCGGTCTTGGATCGCCAAGGCCGCTTCCGACTGGGGGATGCCGGCGCCGGCCGCCGTGACCTGCGCCGTGGCTTGGCCGACTTCCGCGTCGGTGGCCTGCTGCTGCGCCACGACGGCCTGTTGGGCCTGTACCACCTGCGCCGCGGCCTGCGCCACGGCGGCGCGGGCCTGCGCGACCTGCGCGCCGGCTTCCTGCGGTTCCAGCTCGGCGAGGACCGAGCCCGCGCGGACCTGCTGGCCTTCGCGCGCCATCAGCCGGAGCACCGTGCCCGGGGCACGGGTGGTCACGTCGACGGTGGTCGCTTCAATCGACGTAGAGCCCACGATCCGCACGGGCGCGGCGGATTGCCCGTACAGCCACCAACTCACCCCCAGGGCCGCGGCCCCGAGCAATACGCATCCGGCGACGGCGGTTTGGATAGGCCGCCGACTTCGAGGTGGGCCGATTCTGTTCGAAGCCTCGTCTCTTGACGGCCCGCCGGTTGCGGCTGACACGCAATACATCCTCCGGCCCGATAGGATCCCCGATACGTTCTGCCCGGGGGCTCGGCCCGCCACTAGGCTATCAGGGACCCGTTGGGACCGGGATCGGGTGCCGACCTGATCCGGCCCGCCGGGCGGTCTGATTCCACCCGGTGAGGTACCGGTCGCCGCCCCCATGACGTCCGCCGTGCCCCCCCCTCGGCGAGACATGTCGGGTCACCTCGGGTTCCCGCACAGAGAGGGACGTTGCGAGCGAACCTTCCGGCTAGCGTTCGGGGTCGTAGGGGAGGCCGTCGGAGGCCGGCGGCGTGGTGCGGCCCACGACCCCGGCGAGCACCAGCACGGTCGCGGCGTACGGCAGAATCAAGAGTAGGTCTTTCGAGACCCTCGAGACACCCTGGAGCTGAAACGACAGCGCGGTCGTGAAGCCGAAGAGCACCGATGCCCAGAAGGCGCCCCACGGTCGCCATCCGCCGAAGATGACCGCTGCGAGCGCGATGAATCCGCGTCCGGCCACCATGTCCGGGCTGAAGCTGTTCAGGATGCCTACGGAAAGGTCCGCGCCGCCGAGCCCCGCCACGGCGCCGGCCGCGACGACCGCCCAGAATTTGACGCGGAGCACCGGCACGCCGGCGGCGTCGGCGGCTCTGGGATACTCGCCGACGGCGCGCCAGCGCAGTCCGAGCGGCGTACGGAACATGACCCAGTTGGCGGCGACGAGGATCGCGAAGAAGAGATAGACGAGCGCCTGGTGATTGCCGAGGACCTCGCCGATGAACGGGATGGTGCTGAGGCCCGGCAGCGTCCACGTCGGGACGGGTGGCGTACTCGTCGGTGTGCCCAGCGGGCCATAGATCGTGTTGAAGAGAAAGCCCGTGATCCCGACGGCCAGGATGTTGATCGCGAGCCCGCAGATGATGTGGTCGGCCCGCAGATAGACGGTCGCCCACGCGAGCGCCGCCGCCGTGAGCGCGGCCGCGGCGAGCGCAGAAAGAAGCCCGAGCCAGACGTTTCCGGTCAACGCCGAGATCGCCACGGCCGTAAAGGCCCCGATCGCCATCTTGCCCTCGAGCGCGATGTTCACGACCCCGGCCCGCTCCGAGAACACACCGCCGATCGCGGCAAACGCGATCGGGATCGCCAGGACGACCGTCGAGGCCCAGAGCTGCGGGTTGACCAGCAAGTCGAGTATCACGTCGGCGTCCGCAAGAGCGCGGGGCGCGCGGGCCGGACGTACCGCAGCAATCCCTCCGCGGCGATGAAGAAGATGATAAGGCCCTGGATCACGTCCACGAGGTGGAACGGGACACCGGCGCTGAGCTGCATGGTGTTGCCGCCGCTGGCGAGCGCCCCGAACAGTACCGCGGCGGGGAGCACCCCGAAGGGGTTGTTGCGGGCCAGCAGCGCGACCACGATGCCCGTAAAGCCGGCCTCGGTACCGAAGCTGTCGTAGAGGCGGTGGTCCACGCCCAGCACCTGCACGGCACCGGCGACGCCGGCGATCGCCCCGCTCAGCGCCAGCGCGGTCAGGACCGCCCACGCCGGGTTGATCCCGGCGTAGCGCGCGGCGCGTGGGTTGAGCCCGGTCACCCGCAGCGCGAAGCCGAGCGCCGTCCGCTGCAGGAGGAACCAGACGGCGACCGCCGCGATCGGCGCGAGTACGAGGCCCCAGGAGAGCTGGCTGCCGGGAACCAGTGTCGGCAGCGTCGCGCTCGATGCGATCTCGGGCGACTGGGGAACGAAGCCGGGCGCCTGCATCGGCCCGCCCTCGATGAGGTAGTGGCCGAAGTAGACTGCGGCATACGTCATCATCAGCGTCGTGATGACCTCGTTCGCGCCGCGGTACGCTTTCGCGAGGCCGGGGACGATCGCGGCCCACGCCGCGCCGGCCACCGCGCCCGCCGCCAGCGCCGCCGGCAGGTGCAACCACACCGGGGCCTCGAGCCGGAACCCGACCCACGCGGCCGCGATGGCGCCGAGCCAGAACTGACCCGAGGCGCCGATGTTGAACAGCCCGCTTTGAAACGACAGGGCGACCGCCAGCCCGGCGAGCATCAGCGGCAGCGCACGGGCAAGCGTGGTGGCGACCGCGTAGCCGCCGCCGAAGGCGCCGGCGAGCAGCGACCCGTACGCCGCGACCGGGTCATGTCCGAAGCCGGCAACGAGCACGCCGCCGATGACGATGGCCAGCCCCGTGGCGATCAGGGGCCAGAGGCGGTCGGATGTCACGGCTCGGTACCGGCCATCAGTAGCCCGAGCCGCTCGCGGTCGGCCGCTTCCCTGGGCACCGTGGCCATGAAGCGCCCACGATACAGCACCGCGATCCGGTCGGCGAGGGCGAGGATCTCGTCGAGATCGAGCGAGAGCAGCAGGACGCCGCGTCCCTCCGCGCGCAGGCGGAGGAGTTGCCGGTGCACGAACTCGGTCGCTCCCACGTCCAGGCCGCGGGTCGGCTGGCTGGCGATCAACACCGTGGGTCCCGCGTCGATTTCGCGGGCGAGCACGACCTTCTGCTGGTTGCCGCCGGACAGCGTTGCCACCGGCGCCCGCGGACGCGGCGGACGCACGTCGTACGCCTGCACGATCCGCCCGGCCCGCTCGTACCAGTAGCGCAGGTCGAGCAGGCCACGCCTGGTGTAGGGCGGGCCGTGGAACCGGCGCAGCGCGAGGTTCTCGGCGACGGTCATCGGCAGCACGAGCCCGTCCTCGTGGCGATCGCTGGGAACGACCGCGAGTCCGGCCTCGATACGCCGCCGCGCGTTCAGGCGGTCGAGCCGCGCGCCGTCGAGCAGCAGCGCGCCCCGCGCGGGCGCGAGGCCCGCGAGCGCGGTGACGAGCGTCTCCTGACCGTTGCCCTCCACGCCGGCGATGCCCAGAATCTCCCCCGCGCGGACGTCGAAGCTGAGCGGGCCCAGGCCGGGCGCCGTCAGATTCACCGCGGTGAGGAGCGGGGGCCCCGGCGTGCGCGGCGGGCGATCCAGGCCGGTCATGACGTCGCGGCCGACCATTTCACGGGCGAGCTCGCGCGGCGTCGCGTCGCGCGTGTCGTGCGTCGCGACGCGCCTGCCGTGGCGCAGCACCGTGACCCGGTTGCTGATCGCGCAGACTTCGTCGAGCTTGTGGCTGACGAAGATCACGGAGAGCCCGCGCGCGGTGTAGGCCCGGATCGCCCCGAACAGCTCAAGGGTTTCCTGCGGCGTGAGGAGCGCGGTGGGTTCGTCCAGGACTAGCAGCCGCGCGTCGCGGTACAGCGCCTTCAAGATCTCCACGCGCTGGCGCATCCCGACCGACAGGTCGGCCACCCTGGCCTGCGGCGGCACCTCCATGCCGTAGGCCGCGGAGAGTGCACGCAGCCGCTCGTGCACGGTTCCGACGTCGAGGGAGAGCCCGCGGCGTGGTTCCGCTCCGAGCGCGACGTTCTCGGCGACCGTGAGCGCGGGGATCAGCATGAAGTGTTGGTGCACCATGCCGACCCCGGCCACGGCCGCGTCCCTGGGCGACGCCGGGGCGTAGGGCCGGCCCCACAACTCCAACGCCCCCGCGTCGGGGCGCAGCAGACCGTAGACGATGTTCATGAGCGTCGACTTGCCGGCGCCGTTCTCGCCGAGGATCGCGTGCACCTCGCCGGGGCGCAGGTCGAAGTCGACGCCGTCCAACGCGCGGACGCCCGGGAACTGTTTGGTCAGTTCCCGGACGCGCAGAACCGGTGGGGGCTCGCGGGAGCCGGCCGGACCCGCCTCGACGACCACGCGGAAGCCGGCGGGACCCGTTACTTTCCGGCCGCCGCCGGAATCGCCGGGCTCACCTTGACCGTGCCGCTCGTGATCTGCCGTTTCAGGGCGTCGACCTTGGCCGTCATCCCCGCCGGCACGCCCTTGAGGATGGCGCCGATTCCGACCCCGCCGTTCTGCAGATCGAACGTCTCGATCCCGCCCGCGAGCGTGCCGTCCCGCAGGCGCTTCGCGGTCAGGAACACGGACGTGTCCACGCGCTTCATCGCGCTGGTGAGCACGTTGCTCGGGGCGAGGTACGCCTGATCGCTGTCCACGCCGATCGCCAGGAAGCCCTGCGCCTTGGCCGCCTGGATCACGCCCTCGCCGGTGCCGCCGGCGACCTGAAAGATGATGTCGGCGCCGCGGCTGTGCTGCGCGAGCGCCAGCGCCTTGCCCGAGGCCGGGTCGTTGAAGTTGCCGGTGTAGCCGCGGAGAACCTTGACCTTCGGGTTGATCGCCCACGCGCCTTCGTAGTACCCGGCGATGTACCTGTCCACGGGCGGGATCTGGATCCCGCCGACCACGCCGATCGTGCCGGTGTGGCGCAGCCCGGGCAGCTTGACGCTCGCGTCCTGGTCCACCAGCGCCGCGAGCGCGCCCACGAGGTATCCGCACTGCTCGGTGGAGAACACGGCGCTCGTCACGTTGGGTCGGTCCTTGATCACGTCGTCGATCAGCAGGAACTGGGTCTTCGGAAAGTCCTTCGCGACCTGCTCGGTGGCGTCTTTCATCAGGAACCCCACCGCGATCACCAGGTGGTAGCCGCTGCGCGCGAAGTTCGTGAGGTTCGGTACGTAGTCGTTCTGCGAGGTCGACTGCACCACGCCCGTCTGGACGCCCAGCTCGCTCTTGGCCCGCTGCAGCCCCTCATAGGACAGTTGGTTGAAGCTGCGGTCGTTGAGGCCGCCGATATCGGTGACCAACCCCACCTTGACCGGTGTCGCCGCCGACGTGCCGACGGGAACGACTGCCAACACCGCGACGATCAGCGCCGCGCATACGCTCCTCATCGCGCACTCCTCGTTCCCACGACGTCGTTCCAGTGCCACACTACTCGGGGCGGTGGCGTATCCCCTGCTCGTCCGTGGAGGAACCTGCCGGTCCCGACGCGGAACACGACCTCAGGACGCGGCTCGGAGGCATCGTCGATGCGTGGAGACGGAGCGCGACAACTTCCGAACGGATTCCCCGACAAACCCCTGATCGGGATGATTCACATGCCCGCGCTCCCCGGCGCCCCGCGGAACACGCTGGCCATGGACGCGCTGGTCCGCTACGCGCTCTCCGAAGCGAGAATGCTGG
Source organism: bacterium (assembly GCA_035632615.1). Taxonomy (GTDB): domain Bacteria; phylum Sysuimicrobiota; class Sysuimicrobiia; order Sysuimicrobiales; family Segetimicrobiaceae; genus JAJPIA01. The sequence continues at coordinate 8,198 of DASQGM010000240.1, forward strand.
AGCGCGCCGGGCTCGACGCCGTGATCGTCGAGAACGTCGGCGACACCCCGTTCTTCAAGGAGCGCCTGCCGCCGGTGACGATCGCCGCGATGGCCACCATCGCCAGGGAAGTCGTCGCTCACGCCAAGATCGCCGTCGGCCTGAACTTGCTCCGGAACGCCTGCGCGGAGGCGCTGTCGATCGCGCACGTGACCGCCGCGCGCTTCATCCGGTGCAACATCATGATCGGCGCGTACGCCACGGACCAAGGCGTCATCGAGGGGTGCGCCGCCGCGCTCGTGCGGCTCAAGCGCGAACTCGGCGCCCACGTGTTGATCTTGGGCGACGTCCACGTGAAGCACGCCCATCCGATCTTCGATGTCCCCATCGAGCACGCCGCGGCCGACCTCGCGGAGCGAGGTGGGGCCGACGCGGTGATCGTCTCCGGGGCCCGGAGTCCGA
>DASQGM010000241.1:0-6437 GCA_035632615.1 bacterium
CCCGCCGTTGTCTGTGGAGATGTGCCGGGGCGGAGATCCGACCCGTTCGCCGACCATGCGCTGGCGGTTCTCGACAATTCGCTTCGCCACGTGATCGACCGCGTCCAGAATCAGCAGCGCCGTGTGGGATTTCTCCCGGTAGTCGGCGGGCCCGAAGGCGTCGATGCGGTACTGGGCCTGCAGCGTTCGCACCTGTTCAAACTCCTTCTCCGCGCCCTCACCGTAGACGGCGTACGCCTGGCCGCCGTACTGCTTGATGATTGAGAACACCGGGATATCGCTCGGCCCGTCGGCGACGTAGATCATGTTGTCGATCGGGATCCGCCGGTCTTCCGCCTTGATCTTGGCGTTCACGTCGATCTTGGGTTCCTTGTTCGTGCCCTTGTTGATCTCGAAGATGGCCCTGGTCTTCGTGGTGTTGTCGATCACGTAGCCCAGATCGGCGATGGCGGAGGCGGTCGCGTCGGTGCGGAAGAGCACCTGCTGGCCCTTGGGCTCAAGGTAGTCCGGGGGCGCGACCGTTTCGACGAACTCGCATCCCCACACGCCGTCCACGTAGTCTGCAATCCGGCTTCCCAGGATCATCTGCCGGAGTCCGACGCTCACGATGTAGTGCTCGACGCGAATCTCCGCCTGGCTGTACGCGGGATTCTGCGCGACGTGGTCTTTGACCGTCTTGAAGAACTCCGGAAGCCCTGGGTAGAACTCGAGGGCGGCGCCCAGGCGCCGCAGCAGCCTGTTGTCGAGGCCGGCGAACTTCCCGCTGCGGACGTAGGTCAGGATGTGATTGAGGTACAACGTGTCTTTGGAAATCAGCTCCAGGCCGTGCTTCCCATAGAAGTCCGGCAGTCCCTGGACCTCCCGCCAGAACTTGTCCTCGTCCACGCCGTAGTGGCGGAACAGGGGGGCCTGCATGTACCCCGGGATCAGCGTCTTGTCGAAATCCCAAATCACCGCGATGATCGTTTGCCTGAACAGGTTCTGGGACATGGCAGCGCCTCCGTCGGCCGCGCAAGAGATCGAATGCCCAAAACCCCACCCAATCAGGACATTCCCCGTGCCCGCCCTCGGGATCGGGGCGTGGAGCTCTTCTCAATTCTAACAGGGACCGGCGGGCGTCCGGTATCCACAGTGTACCTCCGGCGTGCCGGGGTGGGGCAAGCGCGCCGCCGGGAGACGCCGGGACGGCGTCCGCGGGGCCGGAGGAGGTGCTTCGTCGAAGTACTCCGTGCACCGTCAGGCGCGTACCACCGCGCGCAGAGGAGGGCAGGGTGAAAGTCTATATCGGCACGGACATGGAGGGCATCGCGGGCATCGTGGACCGCGCGCAGATCTCACCCCCGGGCCTGGATCTCGATCGGGGGCGGCGTCTGCTCACCGAGGAGACCAACGCCGCGGTACGCGGCGCGCTCGCGGCGGGGGCCACCGAGGTGGTGGTCTCGGGCGGTCACGGCGGCAACGGCATGCGCAACATCATCGACGAACGGCTGCACGAGGCGGCGTGGCTCGTCAGCGGGGACACCCGCAGGTCGATGGTGGAAGGGCTCGACTCGACCTTCCACGCGGTGGTGCTGATCGGGTACCATACGCGGCACGGACGGCACGGCGTCCTCGATCACACGATCACCGCGCGGGACATCTACGAGATCCGGGTGCAGGGCCGCCCGATCGGCGAGATCGGGCTGAACGGTCTCGCCGCGGGGAGGCACGGCGTGCCCGTGGTCCTGGTCAGCGGCGACGACCGGCTCTCGGCCGAGACACGGGAGTGGTTCCCGTGGGCCGTGCCGGTCGTCGTGAAGCACGCGATCGGCCGGCACGCGGCGCGGTGCATGCATCCGGCGCGCGCCCAGCGTCTAATCGAGCAGGCGACCGCGGACGCATTGCGGAGCCTGGATCGCATGCGTCCGCTCACCGCCACGCCGCCCGTTGCGGTTGAGGTGCAGTTCAAGCTCACGGCGCACGCCGACGAGGCCGAGCGCGCCCCCGGCGCGGAGCGGGCGGACGATTGCACCGTGCGCACGAACGCGCCCGACGCCGGTACCGCGCTGCGGTTCGTGCAGACGTGCATCAAGCTGGGCGCCATCGCGCAAAACGCTCCGATGCGTTGAGGGGAGGACAACGGTGAAGGTATACATTTCCGTAGATATCGAGGGCGTCGCGGGCGTGGTCGACCAGGCCCAGGGGTCGCCGCCCGGCATCGACTACGCCCGCGGGCGCCGGTTGATGACCGGGGAAGCGGCAGCGGCCGTGCGGGGCGCGTTGGCCGCCGGGGCCACGGAGGTGTGGGTCTCCGACGGGCACGGCGGGAACGGCATGCGCAACATCATCATCGAAGACCTCCCCGAGGACTGCTGGCTGATCAGCGGCGACTCCCGGCCGATGGGCCAGATCGACGGTCTCGACGGCTCGTTCGCCGCGCTGGCGCTTGTCGGGTATCATACGCGGCACGGCCTGTCGGGCGTGCTCGATCACACCATCAACGGGCGGGTCGTCTACGATCTGAAGCTGAACGGCCGGCCGGTCGGCGAGGCGGATTTGAACGCGGCGGTCGCCGGCCACCTGGGGGTGCCGGTCGTCTTCGTTTCGGGCGACCACAAACTGATCGGTGAGGTGGGGAAGACGCTGCCGTGGGTGGAGGGGGTCGCGGTGAAGGAGGCGATCGGCCGGCACGCGAGCAAGGCGATGCACCCCCACCGCGCCTGCCGAGCCATCGAGGATGGGCTGACGCGCGCGCTCGGTAGGCTCGGTCAGGCCCGCCCGTTCGAAATCGGGACGCCGGTTGCGGCGGATCTCACCTTCAAGTACACGACCATGGCGGATTCCGCGGCGCGGCTGCCGGGGGCGGAACGGCTGACCGACCTGAGCATTCGGTTGGCCGCGCCCGACGCGGCGGCGGTGTTCCCGCAGGTCATGGCCGCGATTCATCTGGCCGGATTCTCCATGGGGGCGCCGATGAAGCTCGGCGGAACGGGCGCGCCGGGGACGTAGATCGAGATGCGTCGCGCCCCTGCGGCACGATCGCCGCGGCCCGTCGGCCATCCGCCTGGGTTTCGCCAGAACGGTTCGGGTGACGCGAGACGTCACGTGGAAGAGGCGCTATACTTGGGGTAATGTAGTAGGGTCCTAGTCGCTGATCGACGGGAGCGCGCGCGGCTCGAACGGTTGGTGGGTTGTGTCGTCAGCGAAGATCCTAGGGATAGTAGGGTAAGAAGCCATACCTGTGGATAGGTGGCCGCCGATGCCCATCCCACGTCTCTCGCGACAACGCCTCTCAGGCCTCATCCTCATCACCGTGGCGTGCCTCGTGCTGAGCAGCCTGCCGGTTCAGGCCCAATCCGGCTCCATCGTGCCGGGACGGTCGATCGGCGTGTTCCACATTGGGGACCCGATCGAGACGGTGACGGAAGTGCTCGGCCCGGCGTCGCCGCCGGCGCTGCTCCCCCAGGCGATGTTGAGCTACTATTGGCCGAGCCGGCACCTCGGCGTGATGGTGGACGTCGTGACGCGGAAGATCGTGGCCCTGGCCGGTTCTGCTGACGTGGACTACCGGACGGCGAAGGGCGTCGGCATCGGCAGCGGCGCGGATGAGGTACAGTCGGCGTTCGGCCGCACGCCGGGGATCGACAACGGAGATGGTACCACCGTGTTCGTCTATGATCGCGTCGGGGTGGCCTTCGTGGTCGCTCGCGCCGTTAGCCTGCGCGACCGCGTCTCCACGATCTGGGTGTTCAGCCCCGGCGGGTATCATCAGATCTTCCCGAAGCCCCTGACGGCCGCGGCGCCACATCTCTCGACCGCGCTGAGGTAGGCGCGCCGCGATCGCCGAAGCGCCGGGTGTCCCCGGGTGAATTGACACGCGCAGAAGTGAATTGCTATGATGCTAATCAGCGATGATTAGCTACGCGCCCGCTCTATCCACTATCGACGCCGCCATTCTCAAAGTCATCACAGGCAGCCGTCGCCCGATCGGCCAGGGCGCCATCAACCTGCGCCTGCGTAAGCAGGGCATCCTGGTCAGCGCCCCCACGGTCGGCCGGAAGCTCCAGGAGCTCGAAGCGAACGGGCTGGTGCGCAAGGTCAGCGTCGAAGGACGCGTGCTCACCGACCGTGGAAGCGCCGTCCTAACCCAGTACGACGCCGAGGCGCGCCTGCGTCTCTCCGGTGACGCGTTGCTGAACACGCTGCGGCGCGGCGACCGGCGGCACCTGCTGGACCTGCTGCGCGCCCGGCGCGTGATCGAGGGCGAGACGGCCGCGCTGGCCGCCCTCCACGCGTCGACTCAGGCCATCCGCCGCATGGACGAGCTGCTCGATCGCCAGGCCGAGAGCATCCGGCGCGGCGAGCTGGGTCTCACCGAGGACGTGGCGTTTCACCTCGAGGTCGCGCGCGCGTCGCGCAACGAGGTCCTGAACTCGCTCGCGGCGTTGCTGCGTCAGCATCGCCGGTACGATCTGCTGATGACATCGATGAGAGCCGCCGTCGGCGGGAGCCTGGTGGTGGACCACCGGGCCATTCTCGCGGGGATTCAGGCGCGCGACCCCGGGGCGGCCCGGCAGGCGATGGAAGACCATCTTCGCAAGCTCGCGGACGATCTGGACCGGTATTGGAACCGGCTTCGCGGGCGCGAGTTCGACGCGGACGAGGGAGAGGCGGAGACCCCCAGTGCCGACTAACGCGGAAGCGATCGCGGCGACGCTGGCGGAGGCCGGGATCCAGACGGCCTTCGGTCTGCCCGGCGGCGAGATCACGGTGTTGCTCGACGCCTGCCGGAAGCATGGGATCCGATTCTTTCTGACCGGGCACGAGGCCAGCGCGGCGTTCATGGCGGACGTGACCGGTCAGATCACCGGGCGGCCCGGGGTGTGCCTCGCCACGTTGGGCCCCGGCGCCGTCAACCTCTCGCTCGGCGTGGCGAACGCGTTTCTCGATCGTTCGCCGGTGCTCGCGATCACGGCGCAGCTCTCGACGGCGCTCGAGGATCACTTCCCCCACCAGCGGCTCCCCCTGGACCGGCTCTTCGGGGCGATCGCGAAGGGGAGCACGATCCTGAACGGGCGCGGCACCGAGGACGCGGTGCGGAGCGCGATCGCGCTGGCGACGAGCGAGCCCCACGGTCCGGTTCACCTGGGGCTGCCGAGCAATCTCGCGGGGGTCGCGGTGGAGCCCGGCGGCGCGGAGGCCGCGGCCTCGAGCGCGCGCGGACCCGCGCGGGGCGTGGCGTTGGAGGAGGTCGGCGCGGCGGTCAGCGCCGCGAAGCGGCCCCTGTTGATGGCGGGCCTCGGGGCCCGGCCGCACGATGCGCCGGCGCTGCGGAGCTTGGTGGACCGCACGCGCCTGCCCTTTGTCGTGACCCCGAAGGCCAAGGGGATCCTCCCGGAAGACGCGCCGGGGTTTCTCGGCGTGGTGAGCGGCATGGCGGCGGACAACGCCGTCCTGGAGACTCTCGCCGAGGCGGACCTGCTCCTCGGCGTCGGGTTCGATCCCGTCGAGTGCGACAAAGACTGGTACGCGAAGCGGCCGGTCGCAAGCCTGTCGCGTGCGTCCACGGCCGAAGGCGCGTACCGGCCGCTCGAGGCGATCGGGGACATCGCCGAGATGCTGCCCGGGTTGGCGGCGCAGGTGCGGGCCGCGCCGTGGCCGGACGATCTGGTGGCGGCGTGCCGGGCGCGCGTGCGCCCCGAGCCGGCGCCGGCCGGGCACGGTCTCAGCCCGATCGCCTGCGTCCGCGCGATGCGGAAGGTCGCGCCGCGGGAAGCGGTGCTCGCGTGCGACGTGGGCTCCCACAAGTACTTCGCCGGGCAGTTCTGGGAGAGCTATGAGCCGCACACATTCTTCATGTCGAACGGGTTGTCCGCGATGGGGTACGGCATCCCCGCGGCGATCGCTGCGAAGCTCCAGTTTCCGGCCCGGCCGGTCATTGCGCTGATCGGGGACGGCGGATTCTTGATGATGCTGCACAACCTGACGTTCCTGGCGCAGCACAAGCTCCCGATCGTGATCGTTTGTTTCGTCGACGACAGCCTGAGCTTGATCCGGGTCGGGCAGAAGCGGCGCGGGTTCGCGCCGCACGGCGTGGACTTCGCCGCCCCCGACTTTGCGGCGATCGCCGAGGGATTCGGCGTGTCCGGGATGCGCGTGACCTCAGTCGACCAGCTCGCACGGACGCTCGAGGAGGCGCTCCACGCCGACCGGCCGGCGGTCCTCAGCGTGGGCATCGACGCGCACGAGTACGACCTGTACTGCTAGCGCTGTCGCCGAAAATCGGCGCGGTTGGACGGCACCGGTGCGAGAGCGTTCCCGACGCGGGCGGTCGATGCTCGCGATGCAATGACCGCGTGGCCCCGCTGGCCAGGCAGGAGCCCCGACCGGAGCACGTGGAGGGGACATGGCGTCGCCCGCCGAGCGCCGGGCGGGCTCGCCCGCCCCTGCGGGAGCTG
>DASQGM010000242.1:0-5661 GCA_035632615.1 bacterium
CCAGCGCGCGGGCGGCCGCCCGCGCATCGTCGATCGCCCCGACACCGCAACACCCGGCCCCGGTCTCGGTCTGGGGCACCCACGACGGCCACAGGTTCATGGTGAACCCGACGACGTCGTGCCCCTCCGCCACGAGCAGCGCCGCGGCGACCGCGCTGTCCACCCCTCCGCTCATCGCGACGGCCACACGTGCCATGCCCGCCTCCCACCCACGTTCCGCGACGTCGCCTCACACGCCGGGCGCCGGCTACGGCCGACGATATCGTTTGCTGCCCGCCCACCACGCGCGGAGCCGGCGGGACACCGCCGCCTCGTATCCAAGCCCCGTGGGCTCATAGTATACCCGATCCTTCACGTTGTCGGGAACATACTGCTGCGGCACGAACCCGTCCGGGTGGTCGTGCGGGTACACGTACCCCTCCCCGTGGCCGAGCGCCCGCACGCCGGGCACGCTCGTGTCGCGCAACGCCCGAGGCACCGGCCGGGCCTCCTCGCGCCGCACGTCCTCCGCCGCCCCATCGATCGCCCGCACCGTCGCGTTGCTCTTCGGCGCCGCCGCGATGTAGATCGCCGCCTCGGCCATCGGGATGCGGGCCTCGGGCAGCCCGACGAGCTCCAGCGCCTGGGCCGCCGCGACCGCGACCAGGAGCGCCTGCGGGTCCGCCAGCCCGACGTCCTCCGCCGCGTGCACCACCATGCGGCGCGCGATGTAGCGTGGATCCTCCCCCGCCTCCAGCATCCGGGCCAGCCAGTACACCGCGGCGTCCGGGTCCGACCCGCGCATGCTCTTGATGAACGCCGAGATCGTGTCGTAGTGCGCGTCGCCCTCGCGATCGTACAGCAGCGTGCGCTTGCCCGCCTCCTCGGCCGCCGCCTCGGTGATGTGACGCACGCCCTCCGCGTCCGGGGCCGTGGCCGCCCACGCAAGCTCGAGGACGCCGAGCGCCGTTCGGGCGTCGCCGTTCGACGCGCGGGCGATGTACGCGAGCGCGTCGTCGGAGGCGTCCACGCGGTCATCGCCGAGCCCGCGGGGATCGACGAGCGCGCGCCGCAGGATCGCCTCGAGATCGTCGACGCCGAGCGGCTCGAGCGCGAACACCCGCGAGCGTGACACGAGCGTGGGCGTGACGTCGTGGAACGGATTGCCCGTCGTGGCGCCGATCAGCACGACGGTCCCGTCCTCGACGTGCGGGAGGAGCACGTCCTGCTGGGCTTTGTTCAGGCGGTGGATCTCGTCCACGAACAGGATCGTGCGCACGCCGTGGAACCGCCTGCGGTCCCGGGCCTCCTCGATCAGCCGCCGGATCTCGGCGACGCCGGTCGTCACGGCGTTCACCGGCTCGAAGTGCGCCCGGGTGACCCGCGCGATCACGTGCGCCAGCGATGTCTTCCCGGTCCCGGGCGGCCCGAAGAGAATCGCGGAGGTGAGCAGGTCGGCCTCGATCACCCGCCGGAGCAGCCGGTCCGGACCGAGCAAGTGGATCTGCCCCACCACCTCGTCGAGCGTGCGCGGGCGCATGCGGGCGGCCAACGGAGCCCCGCGGTCGCGCTCCCGCGCGTCGGGCGGCGTGAACAGATCCACGCCCCCATCATGCGCGCCCCGCGAGATGGTGTCAAGGAACGGTCGGCGCGCCGTGCGGTGCGTTCCCGATGCGGCGTTGGGGGGGACGACGCGCCCCCCGCGCACGGCTTCGTCGCTCGGCGAATGTCCGGGACGGCTACGGGTAGATCCCGCGTGTCATCAGCGCATCGGCCACGCGCTTCACGGCGAAGATCAGCGCCCCGGTTCGCAGCGACAGCTCCTGCTCACCTGCAAACCGCGTAACCTGCTCGAGGCTGTGCACCATCAACCGCTCGAGGTTGGCGTTGATCTCCTCTTCGCTCCAGAAGTAGGACTGGAGGTCCTGCACCCACTCGAAGTACGAGACGATCACGCCGCCGGCGTTGGCCAGGATGTCGGGCACGATCGTGACGCCGCGGGCGCCCAGAATCTCGTCGGCCTCGGGCGTCGTCGGCCCGTTTGCGCCTTCGACGATCAGCTGCGCCTGGATCCGCGGGGCGTTCGCCCCGGTGATCTGCCCCTCGATCGCGGCCGGCACGAGGATGTCGCACGGCAACTCGAGCAGCTCGCTGTTGGACACCGCGTCTGCGCCGGGGTACCCGGCGAGGGACCCCGTCCCCTTCATATAGGAGAGCGCCGCGTTCGGATCGAGGCCTTTCGGGTTGTAGATCCCCCCGCGCACGTCGCTCAGCCCGACGACGGTGCACCCCTGCGCGTGCAGCAGGCGCGCCGCGACCCCGCCGACGTTGCCGCTTCCCTGCACCACCACGCGACTGCCCGCGAATGGACGGCCGAGATACCGGGCCGCCTCCCGGGCGGCGATCATGACGCCACGGCCGGTCGCCTCCAGGCGGCCGGCGGAGCCGCCGATCACGACAGGCTTCCCGGTCACCACGGTCGGCACCGAGTAGCCGCGGTGCATGCTGTAAGTATCCATGAACCACGCCATGACCTGGGCGTTCGTGCCCACGTCCGGCGCGGGGATGTCCTCGTGCGGTCCGACCAGCGGGCTGATCTCCGTCGCGTATCGGCGCGTCAGCCGCTCCAGCTCGGCCGCGGACAGCGCCGACGGATCACACGTGACGCCGCCCTTCGCGCCGCCGTACGGCAGGTGGTTGAGCGCGGCCTTCCACGTCATCCACATCGCGAGCGCGCGGACCTCGCTGATCCGCACCTGCGGGCTGTACCGGAGCCCGCCCTTCGTCGGGCCCAGGGTGCCGTTGTGAATGATGCGGTACCCGGTGAACATCTGCACCGACCCATCGTCCATCTGCACCGGGAAGTGCACGGTGAACTCCCGATGGGGATGGCTCAGCACGTCCCGGATCCCCCGCTTCAGCGTGAGGCGATCGGCGGCGCGGGAAAACTGCCGCAGCGCCATCTCCCACGGATCGTCCTGAAGCGCCGGCACGTCTGCGGGTTTGCTCGTCACCATCGGCGACCCCACGGGGTGCGCGTCCGCATGCTGTCTGCCCGCTCCCTTCGTCACACCGCCGTCCATCATAGCATCGTGCCGCGCGGCGGTTCAATCCGGTGAAATGGTCGCGCCAGGTCGGTACGGATGTGATGACCGCGCCCGCGCGGCTTACCGAGTGTCGCGGTCGCGGATTTGGATGTGGACTTCCTCCAGCGCCTCGGGGTCGACCTCGGACGGCGCGCCCGTCATGAGATCCGTCGCGCTCTGGGTCTTGGGAAACGCGATGACTTCCCGGATCGACTCGTCGCCAGCCAGCAGCATCACCATTCGGTCGAACCCCAGAGCGATGCCGCCGTGAGGCGGTGCCCCGTACTGAAAAGCGTCCAGCAGAAAGCCGAACCGTTGCCGCGCGATCTCGGGAGAGATGCCGAGCACGGAGAAGACCCGCTGCTGCAGCTCACGCCGGTGGATCCGGATGCTGCCACCGCCCAATTCCACGCCGTTGAGCACGAGGTCGTACGCCTTGGCCCGCACCCCGAGGGGATCGTGCTCGAGCTTCGGCAGGTCCGCGTCGACCGGCGCCGTGAACGGATGGTGCACCGCGGCGATCGACTTGTCCGAGCCACGCTCGAACAGCGGAAACTCCAACACCCACAGCAGCGAGAGGCGGTTCCGGTCGAATCCAACACGCTCGTGCAGCTCGGGGCGCAGCCGCACCAGGTCCAGCCGGAGGCGGCCGAGCGCGGCGCTCGCGTCGGCCGGCGCTCCGGCCACCAGGAGCAGCAGATCGCCGGTCGCCCCACCGAGGCGCGCCCGGAGCGCCGCAACCGTGTCGGGGGAAAGATGCCGGGCGATCGCCCCGCGCACCCCGTCCGCGTCGAGGTGCACCGGCACGAGCCCGCGGGCGCCCGCCGTTTTCGCCAGCGCCTCCAGCTCCTGAACCTCACGGCGGCTGTACCCGGCGGCGCCGGGCACGCAGATGCCGCGGATTGCGCCGCCGGACGCAAGCGCCTGGGCGAACACCTGGAACCCCGTCCCCTGGAACACAGACGAGCAGTCGGCGATCTCCATGCCGAACCGCAGATCCGGCTTGTCGCTGCCGTACCGGTCCATCGCCTCCGCGTACGTCAGGCGCGGCAGCGGGAGCGCCACGTCGCGTCCGAGGGTGTCACGGAGCACCGACGCGATCATCCGCTCCCCCAGCGACAGCACGTCGTCTCGGTCCACGAACGACATTTCGATGTCCACCTGGGTGAACTCCGGCTGCCGGTCGGCCCGGAGATCCTCGTCCCGGAAGCAGCGGACGATCTGGAAGTAACGCTCGGCGCCCGCCACCATCAGGATCTGCTTGAACAGCTGCGGCGACTGCGGGAGCGCGTAGAACTTGCCGGGCTGCAGCCGGCTCGGCACGAGAAAGTCCCGCGCGCCCTCCGGCGTCCCCTTGATCAGCATCGGGGTTTCGACCTCGAGGAACCCGTCGGCGGAGAGGAAATCCCGGATCGCCTTCGCGGCACGGTGGCGCAGCCGGAGTCGCTCGAGCATCCTGGGGCGCCGCAGGTCGAGGTAGCGATAGCGCAATCGCACCGCCTCGTCGACGTCGCCGTCGTCCGCGATCGGAAACGGCGGCGTCTCCGACGGGTTGAGGACGCGGAGCTCGCGCGCGCGCACCTCGATCTGCCCGGTGGCGAGCTTCGCGTTCTCCGTGCCCGCCGGCCGGCCGGCGACCACGCCGCGCACCCCGACCACGTACTCGCTCCGCAGCTGCGCGCCAACGGCCGCGGCGTCGACGCTCTCTTGCGGGTTGCAGACCACCTGTGTGATGCCCTCGCGGTCCCGGAGGTCGATGAAGATCAACCCGCCGAGGTCCCGCCGATTGTGCACCCATCCCATCAGCGTGACCTCGCGGCCGACATCGCTTGGGCGCAGACCGCCGTTGTCGTGCGTCCGCCGCCAGGTCCCCAGCTCCGTGCTCATCCTCGCTCCTTCCCCGCCGCGTGCGGCCGGACGCGCGCGATTACCGCGTCCGCGATCCGCTCCATCGCGCCTGTGTCCGCGCCCGCCACGGCGGCGGCCTCCGCCGGGTCGGCCGCGAGCGCCACTTCCTCTCTTGTGCCCATGTCGCGCAGCGTCAGCCGCGCCGCGTCGAGGATCAGCACGAAGCGGGCCCCGACGCGGTTCGCGTGCCGCATCTGCGCGTTCAGGCTGCGTCCCATCGCGTCCGCGTCCGCGGCGAGCCCCGCCCGTCGCAGCCGGTCGGCGAGCGCGTGGGCCGCGGCGCCCAACGCGCGCGCGCCGTCCGGCTGCTGCGACGCCCCCGTCGCGATGAACAGATCGGACGGCGCGTCGGCCGGCACGCCGACCCCCTCCTGCTCGAGCACCAGGAGCACGCGCTCCAATCCCATCCCGAACCCCACGCCCGGGGTCGGCCGGCCGCCAAGCTGTTCGGCCAGCCCATCGTAGCGCCCGCCGCCGAACATCGCGTTCTGGGCGCCGATCTTGCCGGAGATTACCTCCGCGGCGGTACGCGTGTAGTAGTCTAGCCCACGCACGATCCCGGGGTCCACGCGGTACGTGATGCCCATCGCACCGAGATGCGCCTGCACGCCGTCGAAGTGCGCGCGACACGCGTCGCACAGATAGTCGAGCATTCTGGGCGCGCCCGCGGCGATCCGCCGGTCGTGGT